>JAHJLF010000070.1 GCA_018821925.1 Candidatus Edwardsbacteria bacterium | reverse complement strand
TGGCCGTGGCATTGGTAACCCCGTCTATCACAGTTACGTTGCCGCTGTTGTAATTCGCAACATAGATTTTGTTAGTTACCGGGTTGCAAGACACGGCATAGGGAGCGTTCCCCGCCGCTACGATAGTGGTGTCATTGGTGGCCCCGTCTATCACCGTGACGTTGTTGCTGCTTTGGTTGGCTACATAGATATTGTTGGTCACCGGGTTGCAAGACACGGCATAGGGAGCGTTCCCCGTCGCTACGATAGTGGTGTCATTGGTGGCCCCGTCTATCACCGTTACGTTGTTGCTGCTGTAATTCGCAACATAGATTTTGTTGCTTACCGGGTTGCAAGCCACGGCATAGGGGTTGGTTCCCGCCGCCACGGTGGTGGTGCCATTGGTGGCCCCGTCTATCACTGTTACGTTGGCGCTGTAATTCGCAACATAGATTTTGTTGCTTACCGGGTTGCACGCCACGGCATAGGGACTTGTCCCCGCCGCCACGGTGGTGGTATCATTGGTGGCCCCGTCTATCACCGTCACGTTGGCGCTGGCGTAGTTGGTCACGTAGATTTTGTTGGTTACCGGATTCACCGCCACGCCACGGGGGTTTGCCCCCGCCGCCACGGTGATGGTGGCGTTGGTGGCCCCATCTATTACCGTTACGTTGTTGCTGGTCCAGTTGGTCACGTAGACCTTGTTGGTTACCGGATTCACCGCCACGCCACGGGGAGACGTCCCTGCGACCACCGTAGTGGTGGCATTGGTGGCTCCGTCTATAACCGTTACGTTGTTGCTGGCACGATTAGCCACATAAATCTTGTTGGTTGCCGGGTTCACCGCCACGGCATAGGGTTGGGTCCCCGAGGGCACCGTGGTGGTCGCCCAGTCGGCCCGGGCCGGAGCGGCCAGAATAAAAAAGGCCCCCAGTGCGGTCAGGGCTGCGGACAAAGTTGGCTTCATCTTGTTCTCCTTTACAATATTATAGTAATGATATTGCTTCAGCACAATGATGATATGTTAAGTATTCTACTATTAATTATCCCATATGTCAAATAATAATAAATCAGCGGATTGTTGTTTTAACAACCCGCTGATTTATGGTGATAATTACTTCAAGATCAACATTTTTTTACTTGCAGAATATTCCCCCGCCTGCAAGCAATAAATGTACACCCCGGCCGATATTTTCTGGTCGTTCCAGCTGAGCCGATGAGATATTCAAAAAATGTTCTATTTAAAGCTTTCCGCAGGTCCTTGTTGCGCAACCGGGATGTTATTTTTTGGAGGATTCAAGATAGAGCGCCACGGCCACCATCAGGTAGGCGATGATCCTGACCACTATCAGGAAAGACTCCATCTGGATCTGCAGGTTGAACAGGGTGGCCAGGTGGCTGCCGCCGAACAGCCCGAAGGCCACGCCGACCATCAGCGCGGTCAGGTTCTTTTTCTTCCGGTATCCCCAGATACCGAATCCCAGGATGGCCAGGCACAGGATCAGGTTGATCAGGTAGATGAGTTTGGCGGTTTCGATCATGGAACCTCCTTGGTTGTTTTATATTTTATGGTTGGGCTGGCGATGCCGCAGGAACCGTTCCCCGCAGCATCACAATGAATATTTCTTTGGTTATTTCTTGTTTTTAGTCTTGGCGGCAACCCGCGGCTTGGGCTTGTCGGAGGTCTTTTTGAGCATCTTCAATACCACCTTGGGTTTGTTTAAGCTCTCCAGGTAGATGACCTCGATCTGGGTGCCGGAGATGATATCCCCGAACCCAAACCCGTCATCGTGTTCCGCGGTGTAAAATTTCTTCCCGTCACGGGAGATGACCCCGGAGAATGCCTCGGTGGTGTCCACCCCCAGCAGATTCCAGGCCTTGTAGCCTGTTATTATGCGGCCCTTTTGTTCCTGGATGACAAAGGTGTATTGGGCTGACTGGACGTGCCCCCGGTCTTTGTGGTGGGAGACGGTCGACCCCTCCCAGGTGCCTACCAGGTTCGGTTGGGGGCTTTTCTGGGTCCAGGCGGTCATGGCAAAAGCCAAGCCGGCAAGGATCGCGATGGCTACCAATAATTTTTTCATAGGTTCCTTTCGATGATGATTGTTAGTGATTTGATTTTATGATTTTATTTATTTAAAAACAATATGAACTTTTATTTTAACTTACAAACAGACTTAAGTCAAGAGCGCCGAATAAATACAAAACAAAAAAGCCCATCTGAATGATGGGCTTTGGGCTTATGGTTTTTAAAAAACGGCCTTTAATATTTTACTGGCTTGACTAATATCCCCATCATCCACATCCAGGTGAGTTACCGCCCGGAGCTTGGTCTCGCCGAACGGCACCACCCACAGGCCCTTTTTAGCCAGTTTTACCATGGCCTGCTCCGGGGTCATCCCGGTCCGCTTGATGTCAAATACGATAATATTTGTCTGCACGCTCATCAAATCAATTTTGATTTTTGATATTTGAGATATCCTCTGGCCTAGCATCTTTGCCCTCCTATGGTCATCGGTCATCCTTTTGATGTTATGCTTTAGAGAATATAATCCGGCCCCGGCCAGCAGCCCCGCCTGGCGCATGCCCCCGCCCATCATCTTACGATTGCGGGTCGCTTTGGCAATGAACTTTTGTTCGCCGGCCAGCACCGAGCCCACCGGGCAGCCCAAGCCCTTGGAGAAACAGACCATCACCGAGTCGAAATATTTGGCATATTCCCTTAAAGCAATTCCGCTGGCCACTGAGGCATTCCACAAACGGGCCCCGTCCAGATGCATTTGGATCTTATTTTTCCTGCAGATCCTGTAAATCCTGTCAATTTCCTCTATGGGATATATCGTTCCACCGGCCCGGTTGTGGGTGTTCTCCAGGCAGACCAAGGTGGTGGCCGGCTGGTGGATGTCCTCCGGCCGGATGGCATCCTGTATCTGTTTGACGCTCAATGCCCCGCCGGGTCCGCTTAGGGCGTTGAACTGCACTCCGGACATCACCGCCGCCCCGGCCACCTCGTAACGAAAGATATGCGATTCATAATCCAAGATCACCTCGTCACCGGGCCGGGTGTGAGTCATGATGGCCAGCTGGTTTCCCATGGTGCCGGAGGGCACGAACAGTCCTGCCGACTTGCCCAGCAGTTGGGCGGTCTCGCTTTGCAGTTTGATGACGGTGGGGTCGTCGCCCAGCACGTCATCCCCCAACGGAGCGGCCATCATGGCCTTCATCATGGCCGGGGTGGGCCGGGTGACGGTATCGGAACGCAGGTCAATTATTTTCATAATATTTGATTATTGGATTTTAATTAGGACACTGATTAACACGGATTTTTGGTCTTTGATATTTTTTGTTTATCTTTTTTACCGCAGAGGATGTTATACCTACTTGTCATTCCCGGCTCGACCGGGAATCCAGGGTTCTCTTTTTGCCCATAGATCTATTCGGATTTTTATATCCCTTATGTGCCATTCCTGCGGGTTCGGGCGAAGGGTCCTTCGCCCCTACAATTACAACATTTCAAACATTGGTATATCTCCTCCGCCGCCCGCCGGGCCGCCCCGGGCTCGCCCAGTATCTGCGGGATCTTGGCCAGTTCCGTTATCACCGCCTGTCGGGGAGGGCCCTCGGCCATCAGCATCTTGGCCATCAGGAAGATGGCGCCGGGCCGGGCCTCCCACTGCAAAAATTCCGGAACCACCTTCTTGCCCGCCACCAGGTTCACCAGCCCGATAAACGGCAGCTTGACCAAAAGCTTGCCGATGATGAACGACAGGGGATTGGTCTTGTAGATGATGATCATCGGCGTCCCCGAAAGACCGGTCTCCAAAGTGGCCGTGCCGGATGCCACCAGCACCAGGCGGCTGTGGGCCATCAGATCGTAGGTTTGGTTCTCTATCAAAGCGACGTTGATGCTGCACCTATCCAATTGTTCTTTTATATACCGACGATCAATATGCGGCGCCACCCCCAAACCAAACTGGATGTTTTGATCTTCGTTATGAAGCAGCTGGCAGGCCTGCAGCATGGCCGGCAGTATTTTCTCCACCTCCTGGCGGCGGCTGCCCGGCAGTATTCCTATCAATGGTTCCTTGGGATTCAATCCATGCTGACGGCAGAATTCCTCTTTTCCCAGGGAGGGTTTGACCGTATCTCTCAACGGATTTCCCACATATTTGGCCGGCACTTTCAGCCGTTGATAGAATTTTTCCTCGAAGGGCAGGATCACCAGCATCTTCTTCACCAGGCGCCTGATCAGCCGGACCCGCCGCTTGCCCCAGGCCCACACCTGTGGAGAAATATAATAGACGACCTCGATTCCCCTCTGTTTGGCGATGCGCCCGAACCGCAGGTTGAAGCCGGGATAATCTATCAGCACCAACAGGTCGGGCTTGCGGCTGACCAGCAGATCTTCCAACCTCTTGAAGACCGACCGGATGAACGGCAGGTGGGCCAGCACCTCCACAAAGCCCATGAAGGAAAATTCTTTGATATGATAGACCAGCTCCATGCCGGCCGCCTGCATATTTTCCCCGCCGATGCCGTAGATCTCCAGTTTCGAATCTATTTTCTTGAGCTCACGCACCAGCATCCCGCCGTGCAGATCGCCGGAGGTCTCCCCGGCTATGATCATTATTCTAGGCATAAGGTGTTATTCACAATCTATATTGAAATTCTTTTTTAACAAAACATCCGCCCTGTTCCTGCGTCATTCTGAAATTGGCCGGCTCGCAGGAAAATACTGGATTCCGGGTCAAGCCCGAAATAACAATCTGCATAAGACTTATGTCGTCGTGTATAAAACCCAAAGAATAGATATTCCCGGACGATATCCACCAGGGCCTGATAAAAACTCTCGGGCGCTTTTTTATTTCACAAGGGGGTGGCCCGCACCGGCTTTTCGGCCACCGTCAGATAGACCCCGGCCAGTATCAACATCCCGCCGATAACCTCGAACCCGGTGGGCATCTGCCTTAAAATGGCCCAGGCCAGCAGGGCCGAGCCCACCGGTTCGGTGATTATCAGCATGGCTATCTTGGGGGTGGAGAAATATTTCAGCCCCCAGTTGAAAGCGCTGTGGCCGATCAGCTGCGGTCCCAGGGCCAGCAGTAGGAAGAAAAGCCAGGTCCGGCCGTCGAACCCCCAAAGCTGCACCTGGAAAACCAGCGAGGCCGCTAGAAGTATGATGGCGGTGGTTCCGTAGCACAGGGTGATATAGGGCAGGATGCCCATCCTGGTGCGCAGATAACGTCCCACCAGCAAATAACAGGAGGCCATCACCGCCCCGCCCAGAGCCAGCAGATTGCCGAAATTGGCCGGGCCCGAAAGGTCGGACCGGCCGGCAATCAGCCCGCCCCCCAACAGCACCAGCAGTATGGCCAGAAAGATCCTGATGCCGGGCTTCTCCCGGAACAGCAGCCAGCCCAACAGGCTAACGAACAGCGGATTGGTGGTGACGAAGACTACCGAGCTGACCACCGAGGTGTAGCTTAAGGAATAGATCCACAGGATAAAATGCAGGCTCAAGAAAAGCCCCGAAAGGGCCGCCCATAAAACATCGGACCGGCGAAGATGTCTGAAGCCCTTTTTTGCCGCAAAGACCGGCAGCAACAGCAGCGATGCAAATCCCAGCCGGTAAAGGGCGATGGCCAGGGGCGGGGCCTGACAGCTTTTTATCAGCACTGCGGCAAAGGATATGGCGGTGATGCCGGCTAGTATCACCGGCCAGAGGTATGGCGGTCTGTTTTGTTGTTGAGACATACTTACCAATAAGTGAAGTTGCTAAACGACCTAAACCACTGAAACACGGAATCGCGGAATATTGGTATTTCAGTGTTTTCAGTGCTTCCGTGCCTGCACGCTGTAGCGTTACGGCGCGCAAGCGTGGTTTATATACGTGATGAGCACTTCGGCAAGCTCAGTATAAACTTGTCGAACTATTGTCTACTAAAGCCTGCTCTGCTTAGCATGCGGAATGATTTTATCGATTTATCATTTTCCCCGGGAAAGTATCCGGGAAACATTGGATACGTCTTTTATTCGCGACAGCCCGGCCATCAGGTTCTCCAATTGCTCCCGGGAGCCTATCTCCACCGAGACCCTGATATTGTGCCGGCTGCTTCGGGTGGAGGACTTGGTGGCCTGGATTCTCAGCTTGGCCTGGTTGATGGCATTTACCACGTCGAACAGCAGGTCCGGGCGGTCCATCCCCTCGATATTCAGAATGACGGTATAGGACGACCCCGGCTCCTGCTCCACCCAGTATACCTTGACCACCCGGTCCGGATTGGAGGCCAGGTTGGAATAGTTGGAACAGTCGCGCCGGTGAACAGAGATGCCCTTTCCCAGGGAGATATACCCGAACACCTCGTCCCCGAAGATCGGCGAGCAGCAGCGGGCAAAGCGCACTGCCACATTGTCCACCCCGGCCATGCCGATCCCGGAGGGACGCTGGCTGGCTTTCTTGGCGGCGGGAAGGGAAGCGATCGGGACAGCCGGCAGCTCCGGGCTGATCAGGGCCTTGATCTTTTTGATCACCGGGCCGGCGGTCAGCTCGCCGTAACCCACCGACACGAAAAGGTCATCCGGCCCGGCAAATTTGTAGTGTTCCACCAGGGAGCGGATGATCTCGGAGTTATCCAGGGCGATCTCTATCCGGTTTTTCCTCATCTCCACCAGCAGGGCCTCCCGGCCCAAAGCCACATATTCCGGCCTTTTCTCCTTTTTGAACCATTGCCGGATCTTGTTCCTGGCGTGGTGACTGCGGACCACCTTCAGCCAGCCGGCCGAGGGGCTGCTCTGTTTGGAGGTCAGTATCTCCGCAATATCGGCATTGCTGAACTTGTACTCCAAAGGAACTATCCGGGAGTTGACCTTGGCCCCGATGAAACGGTGGCCTACCTCGGTGTGTATCCGGTAGGCAAAATCCAGCGGGGTGGAGCCGGCCGGCAGGTCTATCACCTGGCCCTTGGGAGTGAACACAAACACCTCTTTCTGCAGCAGGTCCAGTTTGAGGTTCTCGATGTACTCCCGGGCATCGCGGGATTCTTCGTGCCAGTCCAACATCCGCCTGATCCAGGGATAGACCTCGCCGGTAAGGTTGATGTCTGTGCCGGATCTTTTCTCCTTGTAGGCCCAGTGGGCGGCGACGCCGTATTCGTTGATCTGATGCATCTCGCGGGTCCGGATCTGGACCTCCACCGGCTGATTGCCCGGCCCGTAGATGGTGGTGTGCAGTGAGCGGTAATTGTTGGATTTGGGCATGGCGATGTAATCCTTGAAGCGGTCCTGGAAGGGCATCCACAGGCTGTGGATAATCCCCAGCACCTGGTAGCATTCCGGCACGCTGGCCACGATTACCCTCACCGCCAGCAGGTCGTAGATGTCGTCGATGCTGCGGCCCTTGTCGTGCATCTTGCGGTAGATCCCGTAAAAATGCTTGGGCCGGCCCTCGATGATGAAATCCTTCATCTCGGCCGAGGCCAGACTGTTCTTCAGGACGGTCTTCATCTCCGCTATCTGCTTCTCCCGCTCTTTGCGCTTCTGGGTCACCTTCTGGGAGAGCTCCAGGTATTCCTCGGGCTCCAGGTGAGATAGGGCCAGATCCTCCAGCTGCCATTTGAAATCCCACATCCCCAGCCGGCTGGCTATGGGGGCGAATATCTCCAGGGTCTCCCGGGAGATCAGCTCACGTTTTTCCTGGGGAAGAGACCCCAGTGTTTTCAGGTTGTTAAGCCGGTCGGCCAGTTTTATCAGGATCACCCGGATATCCTTGGCCATGGCCAAAAATATCTTCCTCAGGTTCTCCGCCTGATGGTCCACCACCTGCTTGCCGGGCTTCAGGCTGCGGTTCTGTTCCTTGGGCAGGCTGATGGCCGCCAACTTGGTGACGCCCTCCACCAGATCGGCCACCGGCTTTCCGAAGCCGTCGGCGATGCCCTGGTAGCCCACCCCGGTATCCTCCAGCACGTCGTGCAGAAGGGCCGCGGCAATGGTGGATACATCCATCCTGATATCGGCCAGCAACAGGGCCACGGCCAGGGGGTGGACGATGAACTCCTCGCCGGAGGCCCTGGCCTGCCGGTCATGGGCGGCGTTGGCCATCTGGTAGGCCTTCTCCAGCACGGCCCAATCGGCCGGGTCCTTATCGTACCGCTGAAAGCTTTCCTTGAGCTGCCCGAACATCCTGTCCGGCGTGGGATTATTTCCGATATGGGCTTTGGTCATTATTGCTTCTTTTTAAAATATACGGCTTGACGTGGATTATTATAATGTAGTATCCTAATATCGTCAAGGCAAATGTAATCAATAGAAGCGAAAAACATGGCCCGAAGCTCAACTAAAAATGAGATAACAAAGCTCCGCCAGGAGATAAAAAAACACGACCGCCTGTATTATGTGCTGGCCCGACCGGAGATTTCCGATGGGGAATACGATGCCCTGATGCGCCGTTTGATCGAATTGGAAAAACAGCACCCCGATCTGGTGGCTCCCGACTCTCCCACCCAGCGGGTGGGCGGAGCGCCCCTGCCGGGTTTTACCCAGGTAAGGCATCCGGCCCCGATGCTGTCGCTGGATAACACCTACAACGAAGAGGATCTGCGGGAATTCGACCAACGGGTCAGCAAAGGCCTGGTCGGACAGAGCTATCGTTATGTGGTGGAGCTGAAGATCGACGGGGTGGCGGTGGCTCTTTTTTACCGCGGCGGTCTTTTGGAATACGGAGCCACCCGCGGGGACGGAGCCAAGGGCGACGATATCACCGCCAATTTGAAGACCATAAGATCGATCCCCTTAAGCCTTGATGCTTCGGAGTCGGAACTGGAGGTCCGGGGCGAGGTCTATCTCTCCAAAAAAGAATTTGCCCGGTTGAATGACATCAAGCAGCAGGAGGGCCAGGCCGTCTTTGCCAATCCCCGCAATGCCGCCGCCGGATCGTTGAAACAGTTGGACCCCCGGGCCGTGGCCCGGCGAAAGCTTTCCATTTTCGTCTACGGCATGGGCCGCCCCCCAGGGAAACTGGATCGGCATTATCAGGCGATGAAATTCCTGAAGGACCTGGGGTTCAAGGTAAATCCGAATATAGAATTATGTCAAGACATCTCGCAGGTCATAGATTACTGTAACCAATGGGAGCAGAAGCGGGATGCCCTGGATTACGAGATAGACGGCATGGTCATCAAGGTGGATTCCTATGCCCAGCAGAGGCAGTTGGGCGCCACCAGCCACAGTCCACGCTGGGCCATCGCCTATAAATTTCCGGCTCGCCAGGCGGCCACGATTCTGCGTTCGGTGGAGTTCAGCCTGGGGCGGACCGGAGTTGTCACCCCGGTGGCCAACCTGGAGCCAGTGCTGCTGTCCGGCAGCGTTGTCTCCCGGGCCACCCTGCATAATGATGATGAGCTTAAAAGAAAGGACCTGCATTACGGCGATACAGTGATCATCGAGAAAGCCGGAGAGATCATCCCCCAGGTGGTCAAAGTTTTGGTTGAGAAACGTGATAGCAAGGCCGGACCCGTCGTCATGCCGCAAGATTGCCCGATCTGCCATACCCCCCTGAAAAGGCTGGAGGGAGAAGTGGCCTGGCGCTGCGAAAACTTATCCTGCCCGGCCCAGGTCAAGGGACGGATCGAACATTTCGCCTCCCGGGGAGCCATGGACATCGACGGACTGGGCCCGGCGGTGGTGGAGTTGCTGGTCACTCAGGAATTGATAAAGGATTTCGGAGATCTCTATGATCTCAAGAAGACCGACCTCCTGCCGCTGGAACGGATGGGCGAAAAATCCGCCGATAACTTGATCGCCGCCATAGAAAAAAGCAAAGACAGCCCTTTCTGGCGGGTGATATATTCCCTGGGGATAATTCACGTAGGGACCCAAGGGGCCCGGGAGCTGTCCAATCGGTTTGAAGACATGGACTCTCTGACCTCGGCCGGCTGCGAGGAGATTTCTCAGATATACGGTCTGGGCCCGGCGGTGGGCCAAAGCGTGGAGAATTTTTTCCGCAATCCGCAGAACCTGAAAGTGCTGGGGAAATTAAAACGCTCCGGGGTCAGAATGATATCGGACTCTTCCACCGGATACGGCGGGGTATTTTCTGGGATGGTCGTGGTGCTTACCGGAGGGCTGGATGGCTACACCCGGGAGCAGGCTGCGGAACTGATAATCAGCCAGGGGGGAAATGTCGGTTCAGCGGTTTCAAAAAAGACCAGTCTGGTGGTGGCCGGAAGCGACCCCGGTTCTAAAGCCAAGAAGGCCCAGAAGCTGGATGTGAAAATAATCGATGAAAAGGAATTCACCAAGATGGTAAAAGGTTTATGAGCGCGGGCGATCATATCGGCCTCAGAGGGTCCATATTAAATCCCCAAAGCATTGATAAGTGCCAGTGGATACCAGAGGGCCTGTTGGTATATGACCGGGCGGGCCAAATATTATATTGTGGGCCGAATAAAAAAATACCGGGACTCAAATATAAGCCCCTCTCAACGCCCTGGAACAGTATCATCATCCCTGGATTGATAGATTGTCACAGCCATCTGTCGCAGTTCGACGCCATCGGGCAGACCGGCTTCACTTTGATGGACTGGCTGAAGAACCATATTTACCCGGCAGAGGTATGCCTTAGCAACAAGAAAAATGCCGAAAATATCTCTCAAAGATATTTT
Source organism: Candidatus Edwardsbacteria bacterium (assembly GCA_018821925.1). NCBI lineage: Bacteria > Candidatus Edwardsiibacteriota > Candidatus Edwardsiibacteriota bacterium. Next base: position 5,475 of record JAHJLF010000070.1, on the reverse strand, counting down.
CAGGCTCTTTTGTCCACCGGAATAACTTTTACGGCGTTGTATACCAACTTCAACAACGGAGTGCTGGCCGCCCGCCGCCAGGCGGAAAAGGCCGGCATCAGGGCCATCGTCGGATATACCCTTATGGACCGGGCGGTCCCGGGAAGCCTCAAGCAAAACCCAGTAAAGACCATAGCGGAGTGCCGGGCGCTATCTGGTCTTTTTAAAAAGAACGGAAAGGAACGTCTGCATTTTTCCCTTAATCCCAGGTTTGCCCCGGCCTGTACCCCCGGTTATCTTAAAATGATAGCCCAGTTGGCCCAAAAAGAGGATCTGTATATTCAGACCCACCTTTCGGAGAATTTGTTCGAGGTTTCGGCAGTAAAAAGGGCCTTCCCCATGATCAAATCCTATGCCGAGGTCTATGACCGCTTCGGCCTGCTGACGGAAAAGACCCTGCTGGCGCATTGCATCCATTTGTCGCCAGCCGAACGGGAACTGATACGGAAAAGAGGCTGCGGGGTGGTCCATTGCCCGTCATCCAATCTATTCCTGCATTCCGGCAGGTTCCCGTTGGAACACTGGAAGTATTATCCCAAGCTGGCGCTGGGATCCGATATCGCCGCCGGGCCGTCGTTTTCCATGCTGGATGTGATGCGCGACGGATATTATGCCAATATCCAGAAGCTCTCCGGGCTTTTCTACATGGCTACCCTGGGCGGGGCCAAAACACTGGGAATGGGGGGAACTATCGGGAATTTAAAAAAAGGCAAGCAAGCTGACTTTGTTGTTCTAAAGACAAATCATACAAAGAACGCCTCAGCCGAAGATGTATTATCCCGTATCATTTTCCGTTCCGGCCAGGTGGAGATAAAAAAAGTTTTCATCGCCGGCCAGAAGGTCTGGTCCCAGCCATACAAAAGTGATGGCCAATCTTAAAAACAGATTATAAGGCTAATTAAAAAGGCAGGAGAAATATCTCCTGCCTTTTTAATTATTTTGACGAGCCCTTACTTTTTTGAGCCGAAGCTATGCTGGGTACCCCAACTTTCAGCGGCCAGAGTATAATAGCCTCTGGTGTCGGCTGCTATATCGTAGAAGACATAACGCACGACCTCGATGTCGTTGAGGGAGAGCGAGCCGGTGCCGGAACCATTTGCATTAAAACGATAATCGCCGGACAGCTTACCCAGTTCATATCCAGTACCGGTATAATAGGGCCAATAATTACAAACGAAAGTATAATGCCCCTGATAGTCGTTGGTAGCTATGCTTACGCTGTCAAAGGTAAAATCCCAGGTGTAATCATAACTGGCTGGTGTATATATGCCAAAGTTCCAAAAGCCCTTAACATGCAGGTTGTCACCGTCGTACCCAACCTTTCCATGATACGAGTAGTAGGCGGTGGTGGTGTCACTGTAGGTCCAGTACCATTCTACAGAATCGGGCGCCACCGTGTTTGGATAAAAGCGGATCTTGTAAAGCCACGAATAATTGCTGGTGTCGCTGCTGCTGCTATCGGGGTGGATGATACCGACTGTATTCCAATACAAATAATACCAACCGTCATAAGGTCCCCACCAATAAGTGCTGTCATAAAAATTTTTGCTTGTTTTTCCCTTGGAAAAGCCCGAAAGATATCCGCTAAAATCACTGATCCCATCGTCGCAGGTGGCGGCCATATCTTTTCCGGCATCGGCGGCATAGGTTTGCTGGGTAACTGCGGTATTTGTTGCGGGTGGCGGTGCTGCCGGATCGTCTTTGCTGCAGCCGAAGCTTATCACCAAAAGAAAGGTCGCCGATAAGGCCAGGAAAAGTTTCAGAGTTTTCATGGTATCTCCTTTATAATGATCGATTATTATTTTCGAATTCTTTAAATAAGATATCAAATAAACTTGAAAGTGTCAAGCAGCTTGTTTAACTGATTTTTATTTAATTTTCTGGCCCCGCCCAGCTGTCCGGCCACCAACATGATCTTGGCCAGGTGCTCCACCCTCTCCATCCGGTGCAAGGCCTCGGTAACATCCTTTCCCAAGGTTAACACCCCGTGATTGGCCAGCAGAATGGCGTTGTGCTTTTTGATGTACGGCGCGATGGACTTCGGCACCTCATCGGTTGAGGGAGTTGCGTATTTTGCCAGGGGAACCGGCCCCACGGTCAATATTACTTCCGGAAGGACCGGATCGGTCAGGGATATGCCGGCAGTGGCAAAACCGGTGGCCGTCGGAGGATGGGCGTGCACTACCGCTTTTATATCCGGGCGCATCCGGTAAGCATACAGATGCATCTTGATCTCCGATGATGTGCTTCCTTCTCCCCTTATTATTCGGCCCTCAATATCGGTCAGCAGTATCTGTTCCGGCCCCAGTTCACCTTTGGCCAGGCCGGAGGGCGTGATCAATATATCCTTGTCATCCACCCTGGACGATACATTTCCATCGCTGGCCGCCACAAAGCCCAGCTGATCCAGGCGCCGGCAGGCTTTTATTATCTGCTGGCGTAATAGGTTTTGGTAAAGCATACTTACTGCTCCTGTTAAATCGTTTCTCCACCCAGCTGAAGCTGGTATAAATTATGATACAAGCCGCGCTTTTTCAACAACTCCTGATGACTGCCGCTCTCCCGGATCTCGCCCTTGTGGATGACATATATTCGATCCACATGCTTGATGGTGGATAGGCGATGGGCAATGACGATGGAGGTGCGGCCCTGCATCAGTTTGGCCAGGGCATCCTGGATCAGTTTCTCGGTGGGGGTATCGATATTGGCGGTGGCCTCGTCCAGCACCAGCACTGGGGGGTCAAAGGCCAGTGCCCGAGCAAACGACAGCAGCTGGCGTTCGCCCACCGAAAGCGTTACCCCCCGCTCCTTGACTTCCTCGTCGTATTGGCCAGGAAACCGTTCGATGAAAGTATCGGCATGCACCTGCCGGGAGATATCAACCACTTGCTGATCGCTCAGCGGTTTGTTTAGCCTGATATTGCCCTTGATGTCTCCGGAGAACAGGAACACATCCTGCATCACCACGCCCAATGCGGAACGCAGCTTCCAGATGTCCAGCTCCCGGATATCCACCCCGTCCAAAAGTATCTGCCCGCTCTTGATGTCGTACAGTCGGGCGATCAGGTTGATGATGGTGGTCTTGCCCGAACCGGTGGCGCCCACAAAGGCGATTTTTTCCCCCGGCGATACCTTGAACGAAATATTCTTCAGCACCGGCTCCCCGTGGACATATTCAAAAACGACGTCTTTGAATTCGATCTCTCCTCTGGGCCGGCCGATATCCACCGGCTTTTCAGCCAGGCTGATCCTTGAAGGCTCGTCCAGCAGATGGAACACCCTCTCCGAAGAGGCCATGGCCGACTGCAGAACGGTATAGCTTTCGGTCAGCTCCTGGATGGGACGGAAGAACATCCTCAGGTAGGTGGTGAATGCCACCAGGGTCCCCAGAGAGAGGGTGCTGGCTATCACCTTGCCACCGCCATAATAGATTATCAGGGCCAGTCCCACCGCCGATATTATTTCCACCATCGGACGGAAAAACGACATCACCAGCACCTCCTGCAGGGAGCTCTTTAGATAGTCGTCGTTGATGTTCCCAAAGCGGCGGATGTTCTCTTTCTCTCTCTGGAATATCTGGATCACCCGTATTCCGCTGAGATTCTCCTGCAGGGTGGCGTTGAGCCTGGCCAGCCGCACCCGGATATTGCGGTAGATGTCCCGGGCCTTTATCCTGAAGAAGATGGTCCACAATACGATCAATGGTATTGTCAGATAGGCCACCAGGGACAGTTTGACATCCAGCAAAAGCATCACCACCATTAAGGCCAGCACCAGCAGGATATCCCGGAAAAGCTGGGCGAATATCGAAACGAAGGCCTCGTTGATGGCATCCACGTCGTTGGTGGCCCTGGTCACTAAGCGGCCCACCGGGTTGCGGTCGAAGAAAGCCATGTCAATGGACTGCAGCTTGGCGAATATCCTCAGCCTCAGGGAATGCATGAATCTCTGCCCCACCAGCTGGACCAGTATTATCTGCACAAAATTCAGCCCGAAGCTGATTGCCAGCAGCAGCAGGAACAGCATCCCGAAGTCGAGCACCCCCTTGATGTCCTTCTGGCGCAGAACGGCGATCTCGGAAGGGGGAAGTTTTTTCAGGTGGTCATATTTGATAAGATACAGATCGCCGTATTGCTGGAATAAATCGCGGTTGCTCTGGGTCACCTCAACGGCTCTTTTTGCCCGATCACTGCCGTCGGACACGAAGTAGTAATAGCTGGTCTTTTCAAGCTTCCCCTGTTTCTCCCAACTCCCCGCCCGATACTGCTGCTCCCTGCTTAATCTGGCCACATCCACCAGAACCGTGTCGCCGGCCAGGCGAAAGGTGCCCGGGATCTCCTGGGTGATTGCCATCTTTCTACCCGAAACCTTTATGAAGCTGTCGATGGCCTCTTTGGTGATATACGGCAGAACCAGCTCGAATGCCGTTACTAAAATCAATACCACGATGGCCAGGGCAATATACCACCGGTAGGGACGCATCAGCGACAGCAGGCGCTGCACTAATTTGGCATCGTAGATATTCCCCAGAGCCGATTCTTCGGCAAACTCGTTATGTTGGTTATGGTCGGACATCAGCAGATTGTTTCAAATGGAAATCAATGATTAGAAATTTGCTATTTCGATATCGATGATGGTCATCGGCTCAACCGGATTGTCGTTGGCTTTGGTCTTGGTTCCGGCGATGGCATCCAGCACCTCAAAGCCCTGATACATCTGGCCGAATACGGTGTAGCCCTCGGCCGGTCCCCCGTCGGTGGGATGATCCAGGAAAGGAACACCCTTGGCCGGATGAACAATGAAGAACTGGGAGCCGATGCTGTTCGGCAGGCTGGTCTTGGCATAGGACAGAGCCCCCCGAAGGTGGCTAAGATTGGGATGATACTGGTCTCCGATGGTGGTGCCTGGCCCTTTGTGGGAGTGGCCACCGGTTCCGTTTTTGTTGGCAAAATCCCCGCCCTGGATCATGAAATCCTTGATGATGCGATGAAAGGGCACATCCTTATATTTTCCGGCCCTGGCCAGCTCGGTGAAATTCTTGACCCCCTCGGTTATCAGTTTGTCAAACAAGCGAAAATACATCTCGCCTTGGTTGGTTTTGATGACGGCGACCAGGTCGCCTTTCTGGGGCATTTCTTTCTGCATGATTTGTCTCCATAAAAATGATATGTTATTTTAATTTTCTTCAACTTAAAAAGGATAATTTAATCTCTTTTTTGTTTACAGAAAATATGAACTCTTTGTCGTTTATTTTTTTAGTTTTATAATTTTGGTTAATAAGATTTATTAATGATCCATTGGCCGACAGTTTTTCAATTTTATGAAACAGAGTTTTATAAACTTTTGAGTGACAGGACTCGGTGTATGTCACAGCCTTGGGCCCCAAATATCTTTGCGTAAAGAATTTCTCACCATCTTGCTTGAATATGATCTCGT
>JAHJLF010000069.1 GCA_018821925.1 Candidatus Edwardsbacteria bacterium | reverse complement strand
TCCCATCCCGACGGCAGATGCTCCCAGCGTTCGGCCATGAGATTTCCTGGCCTTGATGGTGCAGTATGGCTGGTATAGATGACCGACCATTTTTTATCGCGGGCGAATTTTATCAAATTATTTATTTTAGGAATGATCTTTACGCTGTCCGGCAGATAGGCCTGTGAATTTTTATCGAAAAAATAATTCTGAACATCTATCACCAGCAGGGCATATTTATTCATAACACTCCCCTCTCTGTTTTTGCTTTTTGTCATTGCGAGAGATTCTTTTAACCCCACAGACCAATAAAATTCCCAGATCCCGTCATTCTGAGTTTTACCGCCTGCTTTCCCACCGAAGAATCTATCTGCAAAACGCAATTCTGTCAGATCCTTCGAGAGCCTGTCAAATAGCCAATCTCAGGATGACTAAGACTAAGCAAAAAACCCAGGCCGCAGATGCGGTCTGGGTGGCTAAAAGCCTGTTACATAACCGAAACATTTATTCTTACTCACCCATTCAACCTGTCAAGCACAAGAGCAATCTCAGGGTGACAGCAATTGTCATCCTGAGGATACTTCAAAGCAAGGCCGGATGAAGGATGACCAAGGTATTATTTTAATGGCTCTCGGAAAGCTCCAGCAAAACCCCTTTGGTGGACTTGGGATGCACGAAGGCGATCTTGTGGCCGCCGGCCCCCACTCGGGGAACCTTGTCTATCAGCTGATACCCTTTGGCAGTCAGCTCCTCCAGGGCCTTTTCGATATTATCCACCTTCAGCGCCAGGTGGTGGATGCCCTCTCCCTTGGCCTCGATGAACTTGGCGATATTGCCGTCCGGCGCGGTGGACTCCAGCAGTTCGATGCGACTGTCTCCCACCGGAATGAAGGCTACTTTCACCTTTTGGCTCTCCACCGTCTCGGTTGCTTCCAGCGCCAGGCTCAATCCTTCGGTGTAAAATTTCTGAGCCTCTTCGAGGTTTTTCACGGCTATGCCGATATGATCAATCCCATGGATATGCATTTTTGATTCTCCGGTATATTTTATTTTTTATATCTTAGTTAAATGTATGGTCTGGGTGGGATAGGCAAATTCTATCTTCTTTTTGGCGAATGCCTCCATGATGGCCAGGTTGATCTGTTGCTGGATGTCCATATATTTCAGATAATCCCCGCCTTCCACGTAATAGACGATCTCGAAGTTAAGGCTGAAATCACCGTAGGAGGAAAAATGCGCCCGGTCAAAGATGGCGCAGGGAACATCCCGGATGATCTTCCCGATCATACCCGGGATATCCTTCACCTTCTTGGGATCAGTACCATAGGTGACCCCGATCTTGAACAGCACCCGGCGATTGATCATCCGCTTGTAATTGCGCAGGCGGGAATTGGTAAGGTCGGTGTTGGCAAATATCAGCTGTTCGCCGCTCAAACTGCGGATCCGGGTGCTCTTGATCCCGATGTGTTCCACCGTCCCCATGAATTCGCCCACCACCACGAAATCGCCGATCTCGAACGGCCGGTCGAAGAAGATGGAGAAGTAGCTGAACAGGTCGCCCAGCACCTTCTGGGCAGCAAAGGCTATTGCCAAGCCGCCGATGCCCAGCCCGGCCACCAGGGCCGAGACCTTAACCCCGAGGTTGTCCAACAGGATGATCAAGGCCAGACCCCAGACTACCAGTTTGAGTATGGTCAGTATCCCCCGGTAGGCGGCGTTCTGTGAAGAGTCCTCCCCGCCCCGCTTCTTCCAATAGGCCTCCACAGAATAAACTGACAGGGACAGAATGAACTTGGCCGCCAGGTAGGTCAGGATCACGGCCCCGGAAACGTTGATGATCTTCTGAATCAGCGGCGTAATCATCAGGTTCTTGGTGCTCAGGTAGACTGCCCCCAGGTATAGCAGCGGGACGATCTTTTTATCAACGGCCTCAACCAGGCGGTCGTCGAATTGGCTCTCGGTCCGGGCGGTGATTTTCTTCAGCCGGTGGACCGCTATCAGATCCACGACTTTGATTATTATAACGGAGCCCGCCAAAATTGCCAGGCTTATTAAATAATCTGATATTTGATTATTAAAATAGCTAAGCTCCATAAACTCCCTGATCATCGTACCTTTCCTTTCCCAATCCCTCTGACGGTATCTATCGGATTGTCAAAAACATTTTATACTCGGGATGTTTCAGCGGCAATAGAGTCCAATAATAGATTTGCTTCTGTCTAACCTCCCCCGTCGGCCCCCTGTCCCCATTTATCCCACATAGTCTCCATCTCCAGTTCCCTTAATGCCTCCCTGGCGACGGTATGAGGGTCAATGAATTTTAAATATACCTCCTCAATATTATCCCTAGTGGTGATATCCTTGGTCATTTTGTCGCGGGCCCACTTATCAAGCTGATTCAGGATCAAGGTATGGACTTCGGTAACGGCCCGGTTCCTTCTGCGGGTTTCAAACTTGCCGCTATCATTAAGGTGCTTTTTATGCTGTTCAATGGCTTGGGCCAACTCCCCAATGCCAATATTATCTTTGGCGGTGACTTTTAGGATCGGCGGCACGAAATCGTCTTCGGTCATATCCCAGGTTGAGAGCAGCTGTTCTATAGCCATGACGCTTTTTTCCACCCCGTCACGGTCGGCCTTATTTACCACGAAAATGTCTGCGATCTCCATGGTGCCGGCCTTCAGCACCTGAATATCATCCCCCAAACCCGGCACGGTTACCAGGACCGTGGTGTCCACCTGGCTGGCCACTTCTATTTCGGATTGGCCTATCCCCACCGTCTCGAAGATTATAATATCATAACCGGCCGCATCCAGGATCTTGGCGGAATCGGCCGTGGCCACAGCCAATCCTCCCAGATGCCCCCGACTGCCCATGGAACGAATGAACACCCCGTTGTCGGTAGCGTGGGCCTGCATTCTTACCCGGTCACCCAAAAGGGCGCCGCCAGTGAAGGTGCTGGAAGGGTCTATCCCGATAACGGCCACCTTTAAGCCCAGCTTCCGGTAGTAGGCGATCATTCTGTCAACCAACGTGGATTTCCCCCCACCGGGAGGGCCGGTTATGCCCACTAAATAGGCTTGCCCGGTATGGGGATATAAGGATCTCAACAGCTCGACAGCCTGATAATCCTCGTTTTCAGCCAAGGTTATCGCTCGAGCTATCGAGCGGATATCCCCGGCCAGTATCTTTTGAACCAAGTTCTTCACAGGTTTTTATAAAATTAATTGTTTAAAAAATATAAATCTCTTTGCGCCATTTATCAAGTGCGGCCGGATGCTGTTTGTCAATGTTTAAAACACATTTACTGACTCAATTTGAATTGATATAATCTATCACCGACTTGGAGGTTGCGCCGGGGGTAAATATCTCCTTTATCCCCGCTTCCTTCAATGCCGGTATATCGTCGGCCGGGATAACCCCTCCGCCGAACACCTTGATATCTTCCGCCTGCCTCTGTTTCAAGATTTCCACCACTTTGGGAAACAGGGAGTTGTGAGCCCCCGAAAGACAGGACAGTCCCACCCATTGAACGTCCTCCTGTATGGCCGCACTGGCAATGGCTTCCGGGGTTTGCCTCAAACCGGTATATATCACTTCGAAGCCGGCGTCCCGTAGCGCTCGGGCAATGAACTTAGCCCCCCGATCGTGCCCATCCAAGCCGGGCTTAGCAATTAATATTCTGGTCTTTTTGTTTGACATATATGTAATTTCTCCATGAAAATTTATCTGCCCCTCTCATTCCGATTTTGCCCGGCGAGAGGATTGACCTGTTTTATAGTACCACCGATTCCCGGTATTCGCCGAATTCCTCCCGGAGCACTTGGCATATTTCCCCCAGAGTGGCATACTGCTTGACCGCAGTTAAAATGAGCGGCATCAGATTATCCTTGCCTTGAGCGGCCTGGCGAATCTTTTCCAGCGAACTTTGAACCGCCATATTATCGCGCTTGGCCTTTATCTGGTTTATTTTTATTATCTGAGCCTCGGCCACCGCCTGTGAAACCTTAAGCAGATTTTTCATCGGTTCTTCCTGGACGATGAATTTATTGACCCCCACCACTACCCGTTCTTTACTCTCAACATCCAGTTGATAGCGGTAAGCCGACTCCTGGATCTCGCTCTGAATATAGCCCTTCTCCACCGCCCGGACCATGCCACCCATCTTGTCTATCTTATTTATGTATTCCATGGCGGTCTTCTCGATCTCATTGGTTTTGGCTTCGATATAATACGAACCCGCTAGGGGATCTATAGTGTCGGCCACCCCCGATTCATAGGCTACGATCTGCTGGGTACGCAGGGCTATCCTTACCGATTCCTCGGTCGGCAGGGCCAGGGCTTCGTCCTTGGAGTTGGTATGCAAGCTCTGGGCCCCGCCCATGACAGCCGCTAAGGTTTGAATGGTTACCCGGACTATGTTATTATCCGGCTGCTGGGCGGTCATGGTGGACCCGGCTGTTTGCGAGTGGAAACGAAGCATCAGCGAGCTGGGCTTTTGGGCGTTAAAACGTTCCTTCATGATCCTGGCCCACATTCTCCGGGCCGCCCGGAACTTGGCCACCTCTTCGAACAGATTATTGTTGGCATTGAAGAAGAACGACAGCCGGCTGGCAAAGTCGTCCACGTTCAACCCGGTATCCAGGGCGGCCTGAACATAGGCGATTCCATCGGCCAGGGTGAATGCCACCTCCTGGGTGGCGCTGGCTCCGGCCTCCCTGATATGGTAGCCCGAAATGGAAATGGTGTTCCATTTGGGCACTTCCTTGGCGCAGTATTCAAAGATATCCGTGATCAGGCGCATGGAAGGCTCGGGCGGAAAAATATAGGTTCCCCGGGCTATATATTCCTTTAAGATATCGTTTTGGATGGTGCCGTGTATCTGAGACGGACCAACTCCCTGTTTTTCGGCAACTGCAATATACATGGCCAGCAATACCGAGGCCGGAGCGTTAATGGTCATGGAGGTGGATACCTTGTCCAAGGGAATTCCGTCGAAAAGGATCTCCATATCGGTAAGCGAGTCTATCGCCACTCCGACCTTTCCCACCTCCCCGGTTGACATCGGGTGATCGGAATCATATCCGATCTGGGTTGGAAGGTCAAAAGCGATCGACAGGCCGGTCTGGCCCTGGGCGAGAAGATATTTATAACGTTTGTTGGATTCGGCAGCATCCCCGAAACCGGCATACTGCCGCATGGTCCAGAACTTGCCCCGGTACATGGTTGGCTGGACGCCTCGGGTGTAAGGATATTGCCCGGGGAAGCCCAGCTCTTTGGGATAATCCACTTCCCCGACATCATCCGGGGTATAAAGCCGGTTGACCTCGGCCCCCGAAGTGAGTATAAATTTCTCTTTTCTTTCGGGATATTTGGCCAGCAATGGAGCAACGCTGTTGGACTGCCATTCGGCGATCTGCTTTTTCAGATCGTCAGTGACGAGGGCTTTTTTAATTACTGCCGGTTCGGGAACTTGAGCCTTTTTATCGGTCTTTTTTTTACTGACCGGGCTGGGCTTTTTTAGTCCCTTCTTTTTAGCTGCTATTTTAACGGTTTTCATATCTTCCCTGCAATATATTGATTGATATGTTTCACAACTTATAATCAATTATTATAACACTATGGATATAAAAAAGCAAAATTTTAATTTAATTTATTTATTGACAAAATATCGCTAATCAATTATTCTTAATGCAACGGGAGTGATAAAAATGGTCAGATATACCAAAATATACTTTACCAGATACAGCTCACCCATCGGCCAGCTATACCTGGCCGCCACCGATAAGGGTTTGCTGAGCATTGCTCCGGGAAAAGGCTCCGAGCTGGCCTTCCTAATGGCTCTTCCGATCAGGCATTACGATCTGGTGCGCAGCGAAAAACCTTTTATACCTATCAAAAAACAGCTGGACAAGTATTTCCGGGGGCTGCCGGTGGTCTTCAGCTTCAAGGCAGACCTTAGCCGCGGCACAGCCTTCCAGAGAAAGGTCTGGGAAAAGCTGTCCGGCCTGTTGCCCGGGCAGATGATGACCTACGGCATGCTGGCCAGGGAGATCGGCCGGCCCAAAGCTTACCGCGCCGTTGGCCAGGCAGTGGGGGCCAATCCGCTGCCGATAGTAATCCCCTGCCACCGGGTAATAGCCTCCGACGGCTCGCTGGGCGGCTTTGCCTGGGGAATAAACGTCAAGAAAAAATTGTTATCCATTGAAGGGATACGTTGATGAAAAAATCAGCCAAGTCAAAAGAAAGAAGAAAGTTCATACGGCTGCCGGTGGAAATAAGGGTAAAATATAAAGCCCTTAAGGAGATCATTGACACCAGCGGCTTAAAACCGGCCAAGGTGAAAAACTTGAGCTCCGGGGGGATACTTTTTCATTCCGGCAAAAAACTAAGCAAAGACGATACCCTGCAGTTAAAACTTGATTTTGCCAGGGGCAAAAGCAAATATGATTTGGCGGCTATCGGACGGGTGGTGCGTTGCAGCGCATTGAAAAACGGACAATACACCATCGGGGTGCGGTTTATGGAGATATATTCCGACGACTTGAATTTACTGAAAGGGTATATTGAGAAGAAGGTGATAAAATCCGATAAATGATATATCCTATTTAAAACGAAACGGGGCGATAATATCGCCCCGTTTCGTTTATTTCGACTTTTGTACGCCCATCCTGTTCAAAGATGCCAGCCAGCGTTGTCGCAGTTATAGGCAATTAAAAAATCACCTTATCCCCGGCTTTGACCCCGTTCTGCCCAAACCAACCGGCGTTGGCCTCGATCACATAAAGAGCCGGAGCCAGCGAATGATAGCGCGGCCCCTCGTCCAGGGGCTTCATGGTCAGGATGTTGATAATTACGCCCTGGTCGGATATAAAGGCTATATCCAGGGGCAGGAAGGTGTTCTTCATCCAGAAGGACTGCATCTGGGGATACTCGAAGATGAAAAGCATCCCCTCGTCCTCCGGCATACTTTTCCGAAACATCAGTCCCTGCTCCCGGGATCTTGGGTTATCTACCACTTCCACCCATAAGACACTCTGCCCCACGGTAAGCTTGATTCTCCCATGCCGCTCCGGTTGGACTTGCTCTGTTTTATCCGGCCGGTAAGTTTTTTCGGCCTTTTGACGGCAGCCGGCAAATAATACAAACGCCAAAGTTGTTATAATTATTTTTGAATATTCACTCATTTTTCCTCTTGACCTATAAATTATGGAGCATCACGAATGGGGGCAGCATCTGGTCCTAAAAGCAGGTCATAAAATATTTTGGAAATGGCTGTGTTTTATCATGCTGCTGTCCAATAAACTTGATCGTTTTCTTTCCTGTTTAACGTAATCGGCCGATCCCCAGATTTTTAACGAATCATCTGAACCAGTGTCGCTGCCGCAGGTGAGAATTTGAGGCCCCATGCTCAGGCAGCTCCGGCTTTCGATTTTATGCCCCGGCAACAGCCAATAACCCGGGGCGTTTTTACCGGGCTTTATTATCATTAAGGTGCCGGCATTTTTATTGCCGGGCCGCCCTTTTAAGCCCACCAACAGGCGGCCATCGAAATACGCGCTGATACTGGCTACCTCGCCCTCTATATCGGAAGCCAGGGTTTCCATCTGGCCCGTCAGGCAATCGATAATCCCAATCTCAGTGATACCCTTGGAGCCTTTGCCGGTCCGGCCGATGGCTATCATTCCTCCCGGATATCGGCAAAGGTTTGCCCCGCCGGCCAGGCCGGTGTTATATGATAAGGCTAAACCTTTTCCCGTTTCCCAGACGGTCAATTTACCACCACCATCAAGGGAAAACACCCTGTTCCCGGGCCCCATTGCAATTGCCGCAATGTTTTTCCGGGATAGCTTTGCCGAGCCGACCAGTCCCTCTCCTTGGTTCCACAGGCGAATGCTCCCGTCCGAATGCCCGGTGGCAATCAGCTGATCGCGGTTTGAGGCAATGGCCGTTACCAGTGGTTGGTTCTTTCCCCAGTTGCTATAATATCCTTGCTTTAAGGAAGTGACGGCCAATCGGCCAGCACCGTCAAGGGACCATATTTCGTCTCCCAGTATAGCAATTTGCCTGATATCTCCGCCGGGGACGGTGTGATATTTCAGATGATTGCTGGGTCCGGAGAAGACCCCCACTTGACCGTCCTTTCCCCCGAAAGCCACCTGACCGGGGCCCATCAGAGCAATGCAATTTAGTGAAATACCCTCTGTTTCTATGGTTTCCAGTAAATACCGGGTGGATTTTGAATTAACGCTCGTTCTCCGGATATATGGTTTTTCACAGGGGTCTATTGCCAGCTTTTCTCCAACGGCTGAACTTTCCTTTATGATTTCTATCTTTTCTTTTTGACAGCCACTATTTTTATGAATGCTCTGCATCTTTCCGGTTGCCTGGCCAAACCTGCCAACCCGGATGAAACGTCCCCAGCTTTCGATCTTCCTTTGCTGAAACAGCCCCTGAATTTCTTCCCGGTCCGGCCGGGCGGGAAGGGAGTTTTCCAGTTGATATATCAGCACTCTGCCGTCGCGATGCAACCTGGTCTCCCGGAGATTCTGTTCTTCCACATATGACAGGCAGGTGGTTACGTTATCCAACAACCCTTCCCGCTCCTCAAGGTTTATCCGACGGGTGGAGTATGCGGCCCGAAATTTTAAAAGTACGTCTAAATGTTCATACTCATTAAACAAGTTGACCAAATGGTGAAAATAGGCATCGTCCCTCCAGCCGTCCAGGATAATCAATTTTTTATCCCGATTCTCCTTCATAAATTGCTCAAAATATTCCTCCGGGCGGTCGTCCTCCTCCGACAGGGGATAGTTCTGATAGAATTGCGGCAGGACGCGTTTCTTTAGAAATTTCAAACCCAGCATCCGGTTGAAGATATCATTGTGGTCCGCGTTATCCCGGGCTAAATACAGAATGTCCTTTGGTGCCCATCGGCCAAATCCGTTGGTCAGACACTGGCAGAAATAGGTCTTGCCGGTCCCTGAATCTCCAGTGACAGCCATTACAATCGGTGATTGTTTTTCCATCAAGTACCACAAAGTCTCCGAAAGTTCATACAATCCCTGACGGCTTGGTTGAAGCGACAATAGATCTTTTCCGGCGGTGTTGTGCATATGCAGACGGTTAAACAGCTCCGGTAATCCAAGGTTTTTCAAACCCAATAAAGCCTCTTCCGATACCCGCAGATGATCGTCCTTAAGCAGTTTCAACAACGCCGCAACAACCTCTGGTTCGACAGCCCCGGCTTCCCTTAACCGGGCTCGGCCTATTCTCCCCAAGGCCCAGGCCAAAACTGCCTTTACATCCCTGTCCCTGTTATCAGCTTGCGCAACAAGAAAAGGTATTGCCGGAGCCGGTGTTTCTTCAAGTTTCCCCAATGCCCATATTGCCTCTCGTATTTCCAGCCCGGGCGATCCAGCCTTTAATTTTTCGATAAAAGACCCCGCGGCCTTGGGCTCCTCAAGCCGACCTAAAACGTAAAGCAAGCCGGAGCTGAGGTTATCATGCTTTCCGTCCACCAGTTTCAATTGATCTACTATGGCTTCAGCGCACCGCCTGTCCCGAACCTTTCCCAAGATGCAGGTAGCCTCGTACTGAATGCCGCTGGATATTGGAATGTCGGGATTGCCCAGCAGCCCCAAGCAGGGCCTTACCATGTGCTGCAGCCGGTCAACCGGCCAAGCCACGGAACCGTCGAGCTGTTCCAGGATCAGTTCGTACGCCTCGCTCCTGAGCTTTGGATCGGATGGCCCGGTCAGCAGTCCTTTGATCTTCCGGTTCAACCGGTCCTCCTCGGCAATCAGCCGGGATATTTTAACGAACATCTCGGAACCCTGCAGCAGCTCATCGGCCAGCCGATCAAGGGCATTGGCCCGAGAATCTTCCTGGCCTGCCACCCCCCATCGATTGTAAGCCTCCTGTGTTTTTAAGGCGTATTCTTCTGACAACCTTCTGCCCTGCTGGTCCCATTCGGCCACCGGCCGGCTGGCATTATTTTTATAACAGGAGAATTCTATCAACCGGCATAAGGCGTTCAGGAAGGTTATCAGGACTGCCTCAGGGCTGGAGGCTGCTGGGCCCTGACCGAATGTTTTTTTTATGCTTCTCCAATCGGCCTCTCTTGAAGCCAGGATTGTTACCAGGTTTTCAAAATCTGCCGGCCGCCCGGAGGCGGTGGCCTGCTCCCATAGCCGGTACCACAGTTCGGCGGAGGCCTTTTCCCATACCTCCCCGGGGTCTTTCTGCCATCGTCCCTGCTCGTCCAGGAACGACATCCGGCTCGGTATGTATTCGGCCAGGCGCTGGTTGAAAGCGCTCACAATATTTTTTATGCGGGGTGTCGGCATTTTAGACTGCTTCACGAATTCAGGACCAACAGGCTGTTCAGATCGTCTTCCAGCTGGGTCGGGCTCACTTTTACCAGCCATCCCCGTCCGTAAGGCTCACGTTCCAATAAGGACATGTCGTTTTTTATCTCCTTGTTTACCGAGGCGATCTGTCCCGATACCGGCATCCACAGGCGGTGAGAATGCTTTTTAGTGTCGCGGATAGCAGCATAGGCTTCCCCCTGGATTATTTTATCACCCACCTCAGGAAGCTCGATGGCGGAGGCCGGCCCCAGGCCTTTCAAAAACTTATGATGAATGCCCACCGTTACCAGACCGTCCCGGCCGACCTGGACCCAAGAATTATCCGGAATGCAGTACAACTGCGGCTGATGCGTTTTCATCTTCGGGGCGGTTTCGGCGGTTCGGTCTGTTTTTCGGCTCGCCCTTACCCTCTGGACTATATTGCGCAGGTCCTGGGGGGTGAAGGGCTTGGGAAGATAGTCGAAAGCCCCTGATTTTATTGACTCCACGGCTGTTTTTATCGACGGGAATCCGGTGATCATTATGACAGCGGCCCGGGCTCGCCTCTTTTTTATTGTCGCCAACACCTCCAGGCCGCTGATTCCGGGCATCATCAGATCGGTTATTATCAGATCATAGCGTTGCTTCAGGTCCTTTTTCAGGGCTTCCTCGCCGCTCAAAGCGGTCTCCACCAAGCTGTTTCTGTTTTCCAGTACGCTGGCGATGCTTTTACAGACCGGCAGCTCGTCGTCCACCACTAGTATTTTTAATTTTCCAGCCATCGTTCAATCCCCTATTTACTGATTATCACTTATCGGCAGCCTTACCAGCACCCTGACTCCCTTGGTTTTTTGGTTGATGATATCAATGGCTCCGTTGTGCTGCTGGATGATGCCATAGCTGATGGCCAGCCCCAGACCGGTGCCCTTAATGCCCTTGGTAGTGAAGAACGGATCGAACACCTTGTTGACGACATCCTTGGGGATCCCGATTCCGTTGTCCTGGAAAAATATTTCGGCAAAGCGCAGATCACTGGAGACCCCGGTGCCCACCTTGAAGGTTCCGCCCTGGGGCATGGCGTCGATGGCATTGACTAAGATATTGGTAAAGACCTGTTTTATTTTATTGGCGTCAACCACCACCTGGGGCAGCCGCTTATCCAGGCTTGTCTTCAGATCGATCCGGTTGAACAGCAGCTGGTTCTTGAAAAGCTTTAGCAACATCACGATCAGGCTGTTGATATCCTCCGGCTTTTTTTCCGGCGGACTCTGCCGGGAGAATTCCAGCAGCCTTTTGACGATGGAGCTGCAGCGGGATGTCTCGTCGATTATCAGCTGGAGACTTTCCTTGGTCTTGGAGCGCCCCTTTATCTTTTCCAACATCAAATGGCTGTTTATCAGGATCGAGGTCAGGGGATTGTTTATCTCGTGAGCCACCCCGGCTGCCATTTTGCCCAAAGAAGACAGCTTTTCGGTCTGGATCAGCTGGGCCTGGGCGGCCTGCAGTTCTTCTGTTTTTTCACGCACCTTTTGTTCCAGGGTCAGGGTCAACGCTCGGTATTCCCCGGTGGTCCGCTGCAGCTCGGCGGTCATTTTGTTGAAGGATTCCGACAACTGGCCTATTTCATCCTGGGATGATATTTGAACCCTGACCGAAAGATCGCCCCCTGCCACCTGGCTGTTGGCCAAGACCAGGTCCTTGATCGGCCCGACGATCCGGCCGGCCAGGTAGTTGGCCGAGAACCACAGTAGGATCACCGTCAGGCCGGCAATGGCCAGGAAAAGGCCCAGGGTTCTATTTCTCAAATCTATATATGGCGCTTCAAGCATACCTACATAAAGAATGCCCACAATTTTTCCGTTGATGTTTTGAATCGGTTCATAGGCCGTCCGGTACCAGTCGTTGACCACGAAAGCCCTGCCTATCCAAGAGAGCCCCCTGGTCATCACCTGATCATATACTTCTTGAGAAACTCTGGTTCCCACCGCCCTGGTTCCGGTTACTCCGTGAACATTGGTTGATATCCTGAGATCGTTCAGAAAAATAGTGGTTGTCCCAATATCCTTCCCTTTATATTTTTCTCCTTTGTAAACGATATCCTTAACCTTATCAACAATTTCATAACTGTTGTTTATCAATTTTCCGCCATATAGAATTCCAATAAACTGCCCGTTTTTATCAAACAGGGGGGAGGCAGCCATGATCATTAAACCGGATGTTTCTACAGTGTCTTTTATCGTCCGCGCCTTAGGGGTGGGGATCATATTGACCCTGGCGCTCTGGGCTAAATCCCCGCCCTCTTTAACCAGTTCATCGGCCGGAATGCTTTCCGTAGAGGTTGCTGGCAGCTTGTTACGAAGAACCCAGTCGATCAGTTCATTATAAGGTTTGTCGCCAAAAGCAACTGGATTTCGTCCCCGCATTATTACCCGGCTTTTTAAATCAGTAACGGATAGTATATCCAATTGTTCCTTTTCCTTAATTTTCCGAAGCTCCCTTAAAAGATATCTTCTGTTTTCTTGCTTTACCGCGTCTAATAGATCGTATCTTTGGGCCAACAGGTACATGGTGTTATTTACCATTTTCCCTTCCTGCTGGTAGATCTCCCGGGCAGTATTAAGGTCCAGCCTTACTTTATCCTGAGCCTGTCCGATAACGGTATTGCCGATAAGTATGATGCCCACCAAGGCCGACAGGGAGACCCCCACCACTATGATGCTGGAAAAGCTCAATACCAGTTTGGTTTTTAATAATGGTGGCTTCAGTAACATTATCGCTTTCTTCTCACTCTATTTTTACAGGGTTAAATTATGTCGGCCGCAGAAATTTGCGGCTCTTATTTATTCATGTTGAAGATAACCATTCTCAGGGTGGTCATCTCCTCGATGGCAAATTTTGCCCCCTCCCTGCCCATTCCGCTGTTTTTATTGCCCCCATAGGGCATGTGGTCGATCCGGTAGGATGGGAAATCGTTGATAAGTATGCCTCCCACATTGATCCTTTTAATGGCCGTCAATGCCCGGCTGATATTGGAGGTAAATATGCCGGCCTGTAGGCCGTACTGGCTCTGATCGCATTTGGTAATGCCCTCTTCAAAACTGGAGACTTTTTCCACCACCGCCACCGGGCCGAATATTTCCTCCTTGACCACTTTCATCTCCGGTTTGGTATTGATGAGGATGGTGGGATGATATATATTTTCCTCCCTGTTCCCTCCGCAGACGACCTGGGCCCCCTGGGTCACGGCCTCCTTCACCCAGTCCTGAACCCGGTCGGCCTCCGATGCCGCTATCATTGGGCCGATATCGGTATCCTGATCCAGGGGATTGCCTATTTTAAGCCTTTGGGTTCCCGCGGCGAATTTATCCATGAATTCCGCATACCGGCTTTGATGCACATATATCCTCTGCACAGAGATGCAGACCTGGCCCTGATTGTAGAACGCCCCCAAAACACAACGTTTTACGGCGTAGTCCATGTCCTCGACATCCTCATCTATCACTACCGCGCTGTTGGATCCCAGCTCGAGAGTGACCCGCTTCAACCCGGCGTTCCTGATGATATGTTCACCCACCTCCCGGCTTCCGGTGAAGCTTATCTTGGATACCCGGTCGTCCCTGATCAGCATCTCGCCGACTTCGCTTCCCGGCCCAGGCAGAACGCTGATGGCCTCCTGGGGCAGGCCGGCCTCGAGAAAAGCCTTGATAAGCTCTATGCCCGACAGCGGCGTGGCTGTGGCCGGTTTGAGGATCACCGGGCAGCCGGCGGCGATGGCCGGAGCCACCTTGTGGGCCGCCAGGTTCAGGGGAAAATTGAAGGGGGTGACGGCCGCCACCACGCCGATGGGGTGCCTCTCGTAATGACCCACCCGCCCTTCGCCCGACTTTCCGGCGTCGATGGGCATGGTTTCACCGTGTATCCTCTTGGCCTCCTCGGATATGTATTCGATATTCTCGATGCACCGCTCCACCTCGGCCCGGGAGTATCTTAGAGGCTTGCCGGCCTCCCGGGAGATCATGATTGCCAGCTCCTCTTTTTTTTCCTCCAGTATGCCGGCGACCTTTCTGATGATCTCCGCCCGGCGATGAACCGGCAGGTCGGCCATGACCCTTCGGGCATCGGCGGCGCAGGACAAGGCCCGGTCGGTTTCGGTTGGCCCGGCAACGAATATTTCCGCTATCGCTTCATTGGTGTATTTATCAAATACCTTTTGGGTCTTTGACGATTCAGCCTCCCGGCCCCCGATTATCAGCTTGTAACTATCTTTCATTAAAAACCTCTTTATTTGCGATGGGCTGTTTTCTACAACCGTTTGATTGCCTCTGCTTTCAAGACCCAACGGCATTTCCTATCGTATTCTTGACCGAGAGTCTTTTTGCCAGGCCCAGAATAAAGCCCAGCGCCACCGCCAGCAGGGCGGCCACCACCACTCGGAATTCCGGAGGCAGAAGGTAATTGATGGTCTGCACCGGCAGCCAGAACCAGATGATGGACCAGCCCACCACGGTAAACATATTTTTCCAGTCGATGTTCACAACTGTCTCGATCAGCGGCCACCTGGCAAATAGCTTATTTTTCTCTATCAGGGTATCGGTTATCCGGTGGAAGACCATGAAGGGGAAGGCGAAGATCAGCTGCATGAAAAAGGATTTCCAGAAGGCCTCCAGCAGCCTGATGTTCCTGCCGGGCAGCAGACCGTTCCCCAACAGCCCGTCTATGCCGTAGGAAAAAAGCGGCAGAATGACGGTGAAGACCAGACCCAGAAAGGCCCAGACAGCGATCCGCTGATGAAGACGGATCCCCTTAAGCCGCCAGCGCCCGGTGATCACCTTGGTCCCCAGCAGTTCCCCCATGGTCCCCAGCAGGGCGAATTTGGCCATTCCCATAACGAGGGGGTGGGCCTTGGTGATGATCACGAAGGTTTCCCGGCTGGCGGGAAAGCTTAGAATGCCGGCCACCCCGGCCAGCAGGCCCAGCCAGATCATCGAGATAAGCAGATCCATAGGATGCTTCCCTTTTCGGTTAATAATAGATTGCGCACTAAGCTAACTGTATAAATATCAACTTAACCGCTATTTATCAATATCCCCTTCCTTGTCTGAACCCAACAATTTGCTTACCCCTGACAAGCAATTAGCATATATTTGCTAAAACTTTGTTTGGAAGTAATACCATAATCAGTAATGTTACAAACGCCATTATCTAATATATTTTCATTTACAATAAGTTTTGGGTCACTCCTTAAACAGGCAGACTTACTGCAGGAAACTCCTCATCTTTTGATTCCTGTGGAATTATACCGATACATATCTTCAGATAAACGCCTGATTTCTCCATCAACATCGTTTTCACTAATATATTTAAAAATTGGCAATAATGTGCTGTTAGTGCTATACCCTAAACATTCCAATACTGTTCTTCTGATTATTTTATCCTTATCCCAAAGATATTTATAAATGTACTCTACGGACCCATCTGGATCTAACCTAGCCATAGCTTCTATTGCTTTTATTCTTATTTCATCATTAAAACCTGGTTTTATATAATTGTTTAAATACGGCAATAAAACATCTGACCGAGGTGTAAGATCGTATTCCATCTTAGGTTTAATTAAGATACTATCCAACAAATTAATTATTGCCTCATCTTTATCTTGCTTATTTTTTAAAGCACTTATTATCGCTACCGCACTTTCCTTTTTCTTTTCATTTTTACAACTAGCTATTATATTATCCAGTGTGCTTATCGAAATATTATATTTATCATCAAAATCACTTTTGCTTAAACCGTTTCTAAAAGAAATAATTTCACTTGGGTCTCTTTTTTCAATGCAATTTGATAGTACCAAGGCAGCCAGTATTTTTATGCCAATTATCGGGCTAACTCCGATTTGATATGTCTCTGGTATCTTGTATCTAACATCACCCGGATATTTCAATATATTCATCATCATATTAACACAACTCCGTCTCTGCATCTTAAACAGAATATGAAAGGCGTTTTGCGTGGAATCTAAATCAATCTGCTCACCTGTGGTAATTTTTTTAACCTCATTTATAGAAGTGTGATACAGTATCTCATAATCTCTCTTATAGTTATTCAATAATGAATCCTGAATCGATGCTGTCATCAGTGTAGGTATCAACAACAGATGTATGAATTGCATTTTCATTCTCCTTTGGTTACAAAGCCCATCAAGTAACGCTGTGTGTTTTGTTACTTATGTTAGTGGTTGGAACATCAAGTAGGGCTGAACCTGCTATGTGGTAAAAGATACGGTTTATCAAGGCAGGTTGATGGTAATAGTATATTTTCAAACCGGAGGCAAAGTCAAGCACTAATTATTGTATTTGCCCCCAAGGTCAGTTTGCCGGCCTGTAAAAGAAGAACCTCCCGTCTTTCCGGGAGGTTCTTCTTTCCTGCGGGACTGTCACAGCATGCCTTTTATCATTTCGATCACCGGACCGACGGCCGCCCTTACCTCCGGGGTGATATCCTCGCTTACCAGGCGGTTCTCCAGTATCTCCACCGCTATGATCTCTATCCGCTCCGGGATCTTCATATTAAGCTTCCGGCCCAGCTTCAGGGAGGTAAAGAAACCGACATCATGAACCCCGGCGCTGCGCTGGGTGCAGTCGAAGTCCTCCGGTCGGAACCGGAGTATCTCGCCGGGCCGATGCAGGCCGGTCTTGATGGAGTCAATTATTATGGCCGTATCGTAGCCCTGCAGCATCTCCAGAATGGCCAGCCCGCCGCTTTCGATGGTCTCAACATCTATGCCCGAAAATTTTTGATCCTGTTTGATCCTTTCGGCGATGATCAGGCCGATGGCATCGTCCGAGGCGATGGCGTTCCCCATCCCCAGAATCAGAGTTTTGGCTTTTTCGCTCAATTGCTAATCGCGCCGCCACTCGTCGGCCAGGCTGCCGTCGGCATTATGGAGTTTCACGATCAGCGGCATCTCGCCCGGCAGGGTGTTGGTGGAACAGGCAAAGCAGGGATCGTAGGCCCGGAAGGCCATCTCCACTTTATTTAAAATTCCCTGGGTGACGTTGCCGTTCTTTATCAGTTTCTGGGCGGCGCTCTTGATGTCCAGGCACATGGCGGCGTTGTTGAAGACGGTGGCCACCACCAGGTTGACATCCGTCAGGATCCCATTGGAGTCGGTCTTATAGTGATGAATCAGGGTTCCCCGCGGAGCCTCCACTATCCCCACCCCTTCGCTGGGGGTCTCGGTGGGAATGGTCCTGACATCCGGGGAGGTTATTTCGGGATCCCGGATCAGCTCCAGCTGTCTCTCGGCCGAATACATCAACTCGATTATCCGGGCCCAGTGCATGGCCAGGGTATGATGCACCGGCTTGCCGCCCAGGGTCTGGAACATCTTCTGATATTCGGCATCGGCCAGCGGAGTGGCCATTCCCTCGGATACATTGAGCCGGGCCAGGGGGGCGGCCCGGACCACGCCGCTTTCTTTCCCGTCAATCAAACCCTTCCATCCCACATTCTTAAGAAAGGGGAATTTAAGATAGGTCCACGATTCCACGTGCTCCCGGACATGGTCCAGGTAATCCTGCTGGTCGAACTTGGCGAATTCCTTGCCGTCGGGATCCACGATCCTGATCTTGCCGTGATAGAAATTGGGGCGGTTGTTCTCATCCACCATGCCGATGTAATAGGTCTTCAGCATGTAGACGTCGCTCAGGATCAGATCTACGTATTCCTGGTTCTTGAGCACGATGTCCTCGAAGGCCTTCAGGGTGAATTTGGCGAACTCGATGGTGGAGATTATCCACTTCTCCATCTCGTCCCGCTCCTCTTTTTTAAGGGCCTTGCTCATGCCCCCCGGCAGGGCGCACACCGGATGGGTGGCCTTGCCGCCGATTATCTCCTGTATCTTCTGGGCATAGGCCCGATGCTTGATCACCTCGGTTCCCGCCTCCAGCCCCACTTTCTCGATCACCCCCAGGATGTTCCGCTTGGCCGGATCGGCCTCCGGGCCCACGATAAAATCCGGCGCGCCCAGGGCATAGAAATGGGCGATGTGGGAATGCACCACATGGGCGTTATAGAAAAGCTCCCTTAATTTTTTGGCCGCCGGGGTGGGATCGGCCTTATAAACATTGTCCACCGCCTTGGCCGAAGCCATATGATGGGCCCCGGGGCAGACGCCACACAGCCGGGTGGTTATCCGGGGCATCTCCTCCACCGGGCGGCCGATGCAGAACTGCTCGAATCCCCGGAGCTCGGGGATTTGAAAATAGGCATTCTCCACATTTCCCTGGTCGTTAAGAAAAATATCGATCTTCCCGTGGCCTTCCAGGCGGGTGATGGGATCTATGGTTATTCTCTTCATGGCTTTTCCCCCTTTGATCTGGTGGGACTTAAAATTGCGTTGGCGCCTCCAAAACGATAGAGTGTCCCGGTTGCATCTACCATGGAGTTGATTATTTTATCGGCCTTTTGTTCGTCATCGAACTTGACGATGCTGGCCAGGGCCGACAGCATTTTGGCCCCCTGGTCCTTGATGTCCTTGGCCGGGCCGAAGCAGCCCCGGCAGGGCATGTTGACCTTTATGCAGGCTGCCCCGCAGCCGCTGAGGGTGGCCGGGCCCATGCAGATCAGCCCCTGTTCCAGCAGGCATTTCTTGCCGTCGGGGATCACCTGGAAGGGCCGCTTGATCTCGGTAATCACCGGCTTCTCGGATTTCTCCAGAGGGCACTCGTCGCACAGGGTCTTCTCTCCGGCAATGGTGCTTCCCGCCGGGGGCAGTTTGCCGGTAACGATGGCCTCCACCGCAGTCATCAGCAGATCGGCTGGTGGCGGGCAGCCCGGGATGGTGTATTCCACCGCTACGATATCGCTCAGCTTATAGACGTTATTGTAGAACTCGGGAATGGTAAGCTCTCCTTCCGGCATTTTGGTGGAGGGCTGGGGGTATACTCCCTGGGGATTATCGGTGGAGACCGTGGTTTTATAGGCCTTCTCTAATATTTTTTCCCTGGTGGTGAAATTGGCCAGGGCCGGGATGCCGCCAAAGGCGGCGCAGGCCCCGTAGGCCACCATCACCTTTGATTTTTTCCTTAACAGTTTGGCCAGATGCTCGTTCTCCGAATTCCGGATGGCGCCGTTGAACAGGCAGACGTCCAGAAAGCCGTCGGCCATAGCTTCAACATCCTTGTATTTGAAATCCATGGCGATGGGCCAGAAATAGATATCGGCCGCCTCCACGATCTTGAGTAGCCGCTCATGGGTGTCTAATACGGAAACATCACAGCCCCCGCAGGTGGCCGCCCAGTATATGCCCAATTTTAATTTTGCCATCTTATTCTTTCCTCCTCGGTCCCATTGCTCTTAAATCTTCGGTAAAGGTGTTGATGACCTTCACCAGCTTGGCGCCCTCGGCCGCCGAGATCCATTCTATCCGAAGCCTCTGGGGATCTATGCCGAAATCGGGCAGTATTTTTTGCAGCATGGCTACCCGGTTATGGGTCAGCTGGTTTCCGGTAACATAATGACAGTCGCCGTAATGGCAACCGCCGATCAACACTCCGTCGGCCCCTTTTTTGAAGGCCTCCAGAATATGTTGGGGATCGATCCGACTGGAGCACATCGTTTTGAGGACCACTCCGTTGGACACATATTTCATCCGGCTGGTCCCGGCCAGGTCGGCTCCGGTGTAAGTGCACCACTTACAATAGAAGCAAATCATTTTCGGCTCAAACATTGCTCTCCTCCAATGCGGTGGATATCATTTCAT
Source organism: Candidatus Edwardsbacteria bacterium (assembly GCA_018821925.1). Lineage (NCBI taxonomy): Bacteria > Candidatus Edwardsiibacteriota > Candidatus Edwardsiibacteriota bacterium. The sequence goes on along the minus strand of JAHJLF010000069.1, from coordinate 20,760 downwards.
AAAATTGCTGGTCGGAAAAATTGTTCTGCTGGGTGGCACCAGAGGCGCAGGCCGAAACGCAGGCTCCGCAACCCTCGCAAAGCACTTCATTGACCTTGGCCACTTTTTTCTCTTTATCGTACTCCCGGGCGCCGTAGGGGCAGGCCGGGACGCAGATCCGGCATCCCGAGCAAAGATCCTCGTTCACCTTGGCCACTATCGGCTCGTGCTCCAGGTACTTTCCGCTGAACAGGGACAACACCTTGGCGGCGGTGGCGCTGGCCTGGGCCACGGCCTCCGGAATATCCTTGGGGGCCTGGGCGGCGCCGGCCAGGAAAAATCCGCCGGTATTGCTTTCCACCGGACGAAGCTTGGGATGGGCTTCGCTGAAGAACCCGAATTCATCTACCGCCACTTTCAATTTCTGGGCCAGCTCCCTGGAATCGGACTGGGCGGTAATGGCCGAGGCCAGCACCACCAGATCGGCAGCTATCTCCACCTTTTTGCCCAACAGGGTATCCTCGCCGCAGACCATTACCTTGTCGCCGTCCTGATAGACCCGGGAAACCTTGCCCCGCAGATAGACCACCTTCTCCTCCTCGATGGCCTGCTGGACAAACTCCTCGTACTTCTTGCCTCCCGCCCGGATATCTATGTAAAAGACATAAGGCTGTCCGTCATGCACCTTGTGCTTGTAAAGTTTGGCGTGTTTGGCGGTATACATGCAGCAGATCTTGGAGCAATAGGGAAAGTATTTCTCCGGATCCCGCGAGCCGGCGCACTGGATGAAAACCACCTCCTTGGGGATCTTGCCGTCCGAGGGCCTTTTTACCTCTCCCTCGGTGGGCCCGGAGGCCGACAGCATCCTTTCGAACTGCAAACCATCTATCACATCGGGGATGGTGCCGTAACCGTACTCGGCGAATTTGCTGACCGGATGGACCTCGTATCCGGTGGCTATCACGATTGAGCCCACCTGTTCCTCGATCATCTCATCCTGCTGCTCGTAATTGATGGCTCCCACCGTGCATACCTTGGCGCATATCCCGCATTTGCCGGTTTGAAAATAGGTGCAGCTCTCCCGGTCGATCACCGGCTTATTGGGGACCGCCTGGGGGAAGGGGGTGTAGATGGCCTTCCTGGATGCCATCCCCCTCTCGAATTCGCTGGAATTGTTTTTGCTGGGGCATTTTTCTGAGCACAGCCCGCAGCCGGTGCATTTTTCCCGGTCCACATAGGCGGCCTTCTTTTTGATCCGAACCTTGAAATTTCCCACATAGCCCGAAACCTCCTCCACCTCGGAATAGGTGTAAAGGGTGATGTTGGGGTGCTTGCTGACGTCGACCATCTTGGGAGTCAGGATGCATTGGGAACAATCAAGGGTGGGAAAGGTTTCCGAAAGCTGGGCCATGTGGCCGCCGATCGAGGGCTGGCGTTCCACCAGAATAACCGGATATCCGCTGTTGGCGATATCCAGGGCCGCCTGGATCCCGGCCACCCCGCCGCCGATCACCAGGGCCTTTTTGGTGACATCCACCTTGATGGTCTCCAGGGGGCTATCTCCCCGGGCCTTCTCCACCATGGTCCGGACTATCTTGATGGCCTTAGCCGTGGCCAGGGCCTTATCGTCATGGACCCAGCTGCATTGTTCGCGGATGTTGGCGATCTCCACCTTGTAGGGATTGAGTCCGGCCCGCTCGGCCGCTTTTCGGAAGGTGATCTCATGCAGGGTGGGAGAGCAGGCGGCCACCACTATCCCGGTAAGCCCCTTCTCCTTGATGGCCTTGATCACCAGGTTCTGCCCGGGATCCGAACACATGTATTTATAATCCTCGGCATGGGCCACATCACGGTAAGTGGAGATGGCCGAAACGACTTTCTTGACATCCACCGTTCCGGCGATGTTGAGGCCACAGTGGCAGACAAAGACTCCGATTTTTTCCATTAAAGGCTCCTAGCTAATGGCTGAAATATTAAGGATCGCTGTCTAAATCCGTTTTTCACAATTGAGTGGTTTGTAATTACCGGATATTCCCCAGGTAGCAGGTGGTTATCTGGTTTTTCCGCACTTCGGGATTGCTGTAATCCGGCAGCAGCATGGGAGAGACCCTTTCTCCGCCGATGCCGGCAGCCTCCAGCTCCTTATGATATTTCTTGACATGTTCCAAGCTGAGCTTTCCGTCCTTGGCTGTTGTCTTGATATACTCGGCCGCAAACTGCCCGGCCCGACGGCCGAACACGCATACATCCAGCAGGGAGTTACCCATCAGCCGGTTCTCCCCGTGGATCCCCCCGGCCACCTCTCCGGCGGCATACAGCCCGGGCAACGAGGTTTCCGAGCGGGCGTTGATCTTCAATCCGCCGTTCTGGTAATGCAGGGTGGGATAGGTCAGCATCGGCTCCTTGGAGATGTCGATGTCGTGCCGCATGTAGAGCTTCCACTTGCCCACGAACTCCTTCTCCACCGTGCCCTTGCCCTTCAGGTCGTCGATCATGGGCGAATCCAGCCAGACCCCGACCTTTCCCGAGGGCGTGGCGACGCCTTTCTTACGCTCCTCGCATTCGCGGATGAAGGCTGCGGCCTCTACGTCACGGGGCTCGCGCTCGAACACGAACTGCTCGGCGTCGATATTTAGGATGTTGGCGCCCATGCCCCGGAATTTTTCGGTCAGCAGCAGGCCCTCAATCTGGTCGGGGAAGGAGACGCCGGTGGGATGAAACTGGACGGTATGCAGAAAATTCAACTCCACTCCGGCCCGGTAGCCCATCACCAGCCCGTCGCCGGTGGCCCCGTAATGGTTGGTGGTCATAAAATTCTGGATGTGGAGCCGGCCCGAGCCGCCGGTGGCCATGATCACCGCCTTGGCTTTGATGGTGAAGTATTCCTCGGTCTCGTGGTTATAGGCCACCACCCCGGCGCACTGGCCCTTATCGTTCAGGATCAGCTCCACCGCCGAGGTGAAGTCGATGCCTTTGATGTCTTCGGGGAAGTTGAGGGCCTCGTCCCGCAGGGTCCGCATGATCTCGGCCCCGGTAATGTCGGCCGCGTAATGCATCCGCTTGCGGCAGGTGCCGCCGCCGTGGATGGTCAGCAGCCGGCCGTCCGGGTATTTGGTGAACATGCAGCCCAGGGACTCCAGCCAGGCCAGGGTCTCGGGCGCGTCGCCCACCAGGGCCTCGGCCAGCTCCGGCACGTTCTTGAAATGGCCGCCGCCCAGCACGTCCAGATAGTGATAGTAGGGAGAGTCCTTGTGCAGTTTGGAAGAGGACTGGATCCCGCCCTCGGCCATCATGGTGTTGGCGTCGCCCACCCGCAGCTTGGTCAGAATCAGCACCTTGGCCCCGTGTTCCTTGGCCATGATGGCCGCGGCCACGCCGGCCCCGCCCCCGCCCACCACCAGCACGTCGGTGGTAAAGCGCGGGTTCAGGTCGACCTTGTCGGGGTTTACCCGGCTCTTGGCCTCCAGCTGATCCACTATCTCCGGGGAGATAGCGTAGCCCTTGTTGACTCCGACCCCGATGGGACGCTTGGAGGTTTTTTTGCAGTCCGGATGGAAGGCGTCCAGCACCGCTTGGCGTTCCTCCAGCGACATGGCCGGCATTTCCTGGCCCTCCTTCTTCCGGCGGACCCGCTCCGGCCTGGTGGCCTCGACCTTTTTGATCAACTGTTTCAGTTCAGGGGTATATGGCATCGCTCATCTCCTTATAAATAGTCGTTAGATTTCGGGGCCCATTCATCCGGCGTGTTGTCCGGCTCGGCTTCCCGGGCCTTATACAGTTCCTTCAGCTTGTTGACGTCAGCCTTCTTCAGCTGGTCCAGTCCCTCTTTGAACTTCCCCTCTCGAACCTGTTTGGCCTGTTTGGCCAGGTGCTCGGCCGGCGGCGCGATCTGCGAGCCGTACAGCCGCCGGGCCAGGATGGCCACGTTGGCGTGGGAGATCTCGGCCGGGCAGCGGCTGGAGCACAGCCCGCACATCACGCAGTCGAAAGAGAGCTCGGCCGCCTGCACGATATCGCCCCGGATGACCGCATTGATGTAATCCATCACTTCGATGGACATGGGACAGGACTTGGTGCAGGTGTTGCAGGACACGCACTTGAACACCTCCGGGTACAGGGTCTTGAAGGTGTCAACGGTGGCCTTGAGCTTGTCCAGGTCGTGGATGCCGCGCTTGGTGGGGAAGAACGGCAGGATGGCCAGGTACATGTTGGGCTGGACCATGGCCTGACAGGCCAGTCCCACCTCGATCTTGAAGCTGTCGGGCAGGCGAAAGGCCATGCCGCAGGCGCCGCAGATGCCGCCCCGGCAGCCGCAGCCCCGGGTCAGCTGATAGCCAGCGTACTCCATGGCCTTCATGACAGTTAGGGTGTCCGGCACCATGTACTGTTTGCCCATCACGTGGATGGGGATCAGGTTTACTTTGGCTTCCATACATTTACTCCTGCTTGAAAATTTCTTGCTCGGCGATTTTCATAAAATCGCTGTAATCTTGTTCGAAAAGAATTATCGAAGATGTACCAATATTATTCTTCACTGTCTTTTTATCTTGTGAGCGAATTATCCAATCAGAACCTTTATACTCTGTGCCGTCGCCTTTCAATAGTTTTATATCATTAAACTCCATCATATACCTAATAGATGGTATTGTATCCCAAATGTAGGTTACTTCACGGTTATCACCATAAGCTCTTAAATTTCTATCTACAACAGCCAACATACGCAGTCCAGTGCTGTCTAATGAACGTCTTTGAATGACAGGGAACATCTGCCTAAATACATGTAGTAATTTTTCTTGTCTTTTCTTCCCATTCTCGTCTCTAATATAACTGTTTTCATCAGGGACTTCAAATAAAGATGGATCTTTATAGGTAATATCCAATTGGATTTGTGAACCATCGTCAAGTATACGCACTAACTCCGCAGCATCACCCATAACCCATTTATGATAAATACCACTTTGATAATCAACAACAATTACTGCATCAATATCCTTAATCGAAAATACATTATCTCTTACTTTACCTATCGCAAAATTAGAACCAAAGGGCAGACCATGCATTGAATTTACTGAACCATCTATGGGATCAAGGATACAAACATACTTATATTTCTTTAGTTCATCTAGTTCAACTGCCGTCTTATGTTCAGAAACAAAATAAACATCAATACCACTTAACGCCTTTTCAAATTTATCAGCGACTTCATCATCCGTCATAGGATGTTGATCCCCAAGTCGGGGCAGATCACTTCGAGCTGTAGTGAATTTTACTTCCTCTAAAATCGTTTTTCTTATTTCTTTGATTTTATTAATGATCTTATTAACGATAGATATCAAATCGTCATTCTTTCGCATAACAGAATATAAATGTTTTTGCCCAAAATCAGTCAAATCAAATTCACCCTTATCTTCACTTATATAATTACTATCACCTGCAATCTGTGTTTTTACATCTTCGGAAATATATATGCTATTTGTGGGTGTTTGCTTTGATATTCTATCTGTTTGGTTTACAGGGCCTCCAAGAATATCAACTTTCGGTCGGCCATCATAAGTAACTTGTCCGTATGTAATACAAGAATGTAGATCATTATCAATACCAATAATCTTTTTCGCATAACACCATCTAGAATGTATCATTTTGGTTATATCATATGCATTATCGAACGTTTCAATTTTTAATAATACCGAATCACCTTTTGATTTAATATACTCTCCATCCCTTATCTCTAGAACTTTCTGTGTAATATCTTCAAGAATTCGCGAAGCCTGTGATGCCTTATTTGGGTCTTCCTCTGTTAATTGAGTATACTTTGAAATATCAACGAGCACAACAAAAGTACTAATAAACATTATTTTATTCCTCCTCTAGAATTTTTTTAGCCCTTAGCAGCGGCCGGGGATCGATATGATGCAGGTCGAATTTACAGACCTCCGCTCCCAATCCCAGTCCCAGGGCCAGCAGCTGGGTAAAATACAGGATGGGGAGATCATAGGTCTTGCCGGTTTTTTCCTGGATGTTCTTCTGGCGCTCATCCAGGTTGAAGAAGCACAGCGGACAGCTGGTGATTATGGCCTCGGCGCCGTTCTTTATGGCCGACGATATTATCCGCTCGGCCTTGTCGGCCACCACCTCCTGGTCCATCACGGTGTGGTAGGATCCGCAGCATTCGGTGAGACAGGGATCGTACACCGCCTGGGCGCCCAGGGAATTGATAAAATCGCTCATGATGGTCGGCATCTCCACATCATCGATAGCTGCGGCTTTGGGACGTGTGAGCAGGCAGCCATAGTACGGCGCCAGCTTAAGCCCTTTTAGCGGTTTGGAGGTTTTTTCCTTTATTTTATCGAAACCGATGTCGTTTTTAATTATCTCCAACAGATGCAGCACCTCTACTTTGCCCTTATACTCGGCATCCTTGTCCTTGATGAAGAAATTGATCTTCTCCAGCTTGTCCTTATCTTGCTGTACCATCAGATTGGACATTTTCAGGGTATGGTAGCACATGCTGCACAGGGTGGTTAGTTTATCCCGGCCCAATTCCTGGGTATGGATCAACAGCCTGATTGGAGCCACATGGTTGATCAGGTTGTCCGAGGCCAGGGAATAAACGGTGCCGCAACAGTTCCATCTGGGCAACTCCTCCAGCTCCCAGCCCAGGGCTTTCATCGATTCCCTGGCCGAAAGGTCAAAATTCTTTGCAGTGTTGCTAAGAGTACAGCCAGGATAATAGGATATCTTGTTCATGTTTTCTCCATTTCCATTAAACCTTAACCACAGAGGCCCAAAGACCCAGAGATAATTTATAAGATGACCCTTTTGATGCCCCGTTTCATCATGTCGGTGTTAAAGTATAGCTTGTTCAAGAATTTCATTGTGACGGAGTTTATCCCGATGAATAGAGGGACGCCTCTGTGGTATAAAACAAAAATCAGCTGGACTGCTTGCGCAGACAACTGATCAATGCGATTTGGGGAACCTCCTCCAATATCTCTTTCGGTATTTTATTGCCATCCACCCGGTCCAGCCTTTTTCTGACCAGCAGCTGGCGCACCGCCTCCATCACCTTGGCCAGGTCGATGCCCTTGGGACAGCGCACCCCGCAGGTGAAGCACGACAGGCAGGCCCAGATAGATTCGGAATTCTTCACCTTTTCGTACTCGCCCATCTGCAGCAGTTTCCAGATCTGGTTCGGGGCAATGTCCATCCGATCGTGCATGGGGCAGCCGGCCGAACAGGAGCCGCATTGCATGCAGCGGAATACTTTCTCCCCGCTGATCTCCTCGATCTTCAAAAAGACCTTGTCGCCGATCCTCTCTCCGCTGAGTTGCAGGGTATCGTTGGTCTCGACCGGGGAATAATTCAGAGGTATTTTGGCCATCATTATTCTCCAAATTTTATTTTTGCTAATAAAAAAAGGACTCAACAAACAAAATGCCGTTCATCAAAAGGTGATATTGAATCCCCTTCTATTATCCGAAATACCTTCGGTGTAACGTCCCTAACCAATTAAGTTTATCACATAATCTCAAAAAGTCAATAGATAATCTTTCCTTTGGACATAAGACTTATTATAACACGCTCTTCAGCGTCTTCCCCATCTCGGCCGGGCTTTTGGCCACCTTTATTCCGCAGGATTTCAGGACCTTGACCTTCTCCTGGTAGGTTCCCTTTCCCCCGGAGATGATGGCTCCGGCATGCCCCATCCGCTTCCCTGCGGGGGCGGTGGCCCCGGCGATGAAAGCCGCCACCGGCTTGTCGAAATTATTCTTTATCCACCGGGCGGTCTCCTCCTCCATGGACCCGCCGATCTCGCCGATCATCAGCACCGCCTTGGTCTGGCGGTCCTTCTTGAACAGTTCAAAGGCGTCGATGAAAGTGGTGCCTATCACCGGGTCCCCGCCGATCCCAAGGCAGGTCGACTGCCCGATACCCATCTGGGTCAGCTGGTTGACGGCCTCATAGGTCAGAGTTCCGCTTCGGGAGATCACTCCCACCCCGCCCTTCTTATGTATGGAGGCCGGCATGATCCCGGCTTTGGCCAGGCCGGGGGAGATGACCCCGGGGCAGTTCGGGCCTATCAGCCTGGTTTTCTTTCCCATCAAATAACGTTTGACGAACAGCATATCGTTGACCGGAACGCCCTCGGTGATGCAGATCACCAACTCCAGCTCGGCGTCGATGGCCTCGATCAGGGCATCCTTGCAGAAATTAGCCGGAACGAAGATCATCGAGGCGTTGGCCCCGCCCTTTTCCCTGGCCTGGGCTACGGTGTCGAACACCGGGAAGCCCTCATGAACGGTCCCCCCTTTTCCGGGCACCACGCCGCCCACCACCTTGGTTCCGTATTCGGCCGATTTCAGGGTGTGGAACGTGCCGTGCTGGCCGGTGAAGCCCTGGCATATCAAACGGGTGTCCTTATCGACTAGGATCGCCATGGAAACTCCTTCAACAATTTGATTTCTCGATCAATGCTTATTCTGTCCAGGTCAATTCGTATGCGGCCTTCAGCGTGCCGTTTTGGAGCAGCTCTTTCCCCGAGGGCATCATCTTTACGTTCTTGCCCCCGGCCATTTCTATTGCCTTCTTGGAATAGCCGTAACAGGCGGGTTCCAGCCAGCCCTGGAATATTTCGGGAAGCTGGAACTGGATGACGGCATGCCCCTTCTCGGCCATCGGCACGGTGACCGTCCCGGTGTTAAAAAAGCGCGCCCACAGCTTGGGAAAGTTCTTAAGCACCAGCGCCGGTTGGGCGAACTTGAAAAAGAAGCGGTACACCGAGCTCAGGCTGCGGTCGGCGATATACCCGTAAAGCGTGGCCGTGGCCTCGTTACTGGCGGCTCCCGTCGTTTCCGACCAAGCCTTGATCATGTCCCTGAAGGCCTGAAACGGAAAATCATCGGAGATAAGGAGTGTGCCTCTCCAAACCTGCTCATACTCTGGCGGTAAACGCTTCAGCACAGCGTCCCAGATTTGCTCGCCGTTGGTTTTAATCACATACTCCTTGGCAAAAACAAAGCTCGGTCCCCTGGCATATTTCTCATTCATGCCGATTCCTTTACGATCCGTTGGGCCGCCTCGCTTAGGGACGATGCCGGGATGATCTTCAGGCCCGACTCGGACAGGATCCGCTTGCCCTGCCCCACATTGGTGCCGTCCAGCCGGGCTACTATCGGCACCTTCACCCCCAGGCTCCTGGAGGCCGAGACGATACCCTCGGCGATCACGTCACATTTCATGATCCCGCCGAAGATGTTCACCAGGATCCCTTTTACATTGGGGTCGCTCAAAATGATCTTGAATGCCTCGGTCACCTTTTCGGCGGTGGCGCTGCCGCCCACATCCAGGAAATTGGCCGGACTGCCGCCGTGAAACTTGACGATGTCCATGGTGGCCATGGCCAGCCCGGCCCCGTTGACCAGGCAGCCGATGGTGCCGTCCAGCTTGATGTAGCTCAGGTCGTATTTCGAGGCCTGGACCTCGTTGGGATCCTCCTGGTCAACATCGCGCAGTTCCATGATATCGGGGTGACGGCCCAGGCCGTTGTCATCAAAATTGACCTTGGCATCTATGGCCAGCAGTTTGCCCCCTTTGGTCTTCACCAGCGGATTGATCTCCACCAGCGAGGCGTCCTTCTCAGTAAAGAGATTGAACAACCCCTTCATGATGCCGGTCAACTGCTTGGCCAGGTCCCCGGAGAATCCTAGTTTTCCGGCCATCTCCAGGCCATGGAAATTCTTAAACCCGCTGAAAGGATCGATGTAAATTTTGACGATGCTGCCGGGGTTTTCCTGGGCCACTTTTTCTATCTCCATCCCGCCTTCGGTGGAAGCCACAAAGACGTACTTATGAACCGCCCGGTCTATCAGCAGGCTGATATAATATTCCTTGTCTATGTCCACCGCTTCTGTGATCAGCAGCCTGCTAACCAGCCTGCCTTGTGGACCGGTCTGGTTGGTCACCAGGGTTATCCCCAGAATATTCCCGGCCTGCTCCAGGGTTTCCTCTTTGCTTCGGGCCAGCTTCACCCCGCCGCCCTTTCCCCGCCCCCCGGAGTGTATCTGGGCCTTGACCACATAGCCGGGGCCCGGAAGCTCGTTTAGTTTTCTCCCGATCTCTTCGAGCGACTGCACCATGAACCCCCGGTCCACCGGAACGCCGTAGCTTTTCAGCAATTCCTTGGCTTGATATTCGTGGACATTCATCTAACCTGCTCCCAATGTTATACGGATAATTTTTGTCATTTTTCAGCCATGCCGAATCTGGGAAAATTCATGCCGAGCTGGATCAGGCTTCAACCAGCTCAGCATGTTTTCCTGTTGTTGAGACAAAGACCGGGGGGGGGGTAGTCTCTGCTCTTAACCCAGTCCTTAAGGGCTGGGTTAAGAACGCCTATTCAGAATGCACCTCAGGCTTTTTTGAATTTTTTGGGGCCTTCCTTATACAGATCGTTCCCCTCCGAATCGGTGGCCACAATGGCCGGAAAGTCCTCCACCTCGTATTTGCATACCGCCTCGGGTCCCAGCTCCTCGTAAAGGATGGGGGTGGATTTCTTGATGGACTTGGAGATCAGGGCGGCGGCCCCTCCGATGGCGGCGAAATACACCGCTCCCTTTTCCTTCATGGCCTTGATGACCTCTTCGCCGCGCTCGCCCTTGCCGATCATGCCCCGCAGCCCGCCCTTATGGATCATGGCCGGGGAATAGGCGTCCATTCTATAGCTGGTGGTGGGGCCGGCGCTGCCGATGGCCTTTCCCGGTTTGGCCGGCGAGGGCCCCACATAGTAAATGATCTCGCCCTTCAGATCAACCGGCAGCTTGCCGTCCTTCTCCAGAGCCTCGCACAGCCTTTTATGGGCGGCATCCCTTCCGGTATAGATGGTTCCGGTGATCAGTACCTCATCGCCCATTTTAAGCGACCGGGCGGTCTCCTCGCTGAGGGGGGTGGTTATTTTTTTGGGATTTGCCATATTGCATTTCTCCTATAATACGCGATGGGCATGCCGATGGGCATGACAGTTGACATTTACCGCTACCGGCAATGAAGCCAGATGGCAGGGGTGATGTTCGACATGGATGGCAAAGGAGGTGATATTCCCCCCCAGTCCCTGGGGGCCGACCCCGGAATTGTTGATCCTTTGCAGGATCTTCTTTTCAAGTTGATCGTATCGTTCATCCTGGTTGGGAGCATTCAGCGGCCACAGCAGGGCTTTCTTGGCCAAGAACGCCACCTTCTCAAAGGTGCCGCCGATGCCCACCCCAACCACCGTCGGCGGGCAGGGATTTCCCCCGGCCTTGACGATGGTGTCCACCACGAAATCAATCACTCCTTTTTCCCCGGCCGATGGCGGCAGCATAGCCAACCGGCTCATGTTCTCGGCCCCGCCGCCCTTGGGGGCCATGGTTATGTCCAGCTTATCCCCGGCCACGATGTCCAGATGGATGATGGCCGGAGTGTTATCCCCGGTGTTCTTCCGGGCGAACAGGGGGTCGTCCAGGGATGATTTTCTGAGATAGCCATCCTTGTACCCCTGCCGCACCCCCTCGTTGATGGCATCCTTGAGCAACCCACCTTCAACCTTGACATCCTGGCCGATATTTATGAAGAACACCGACAGGCCGGTATCCTGGCAGATGGGCACCCGTTCATCCTTGGCTATCTGGGCATTCTTCAGGCACTGCTCCAGAATGGATTTCCCCAGGGGCGATTCCTCCTGGGCCACCGCCTTCTTAAAACCGTCGACCACGTCCTGGGGCAGGTCGTAGTTGGCCTCCAGGCACATCTCCTTGACCGCGTCCACTATCTTTTTGTATTCGATGGTCCGCATTATATTTCTCCTTATAACAATTTATCCTTGCCACAGAGGCACAAAGACACTGAGTTTTTTCTTTGATGGTCCTAAATTATTAGACGGCTGGGCACTCGAACAAGTATTCGAATTTTCTCTGCGCCTCGGTGTCTCTGTAGTAAAGGTTATTTTATCTGGGCGATAGCCCGCTTGACCGCCGCCTCCAGCATTTCCACCGGCGGTTTCTTGATCAGGCCCAGCTCCATCATCCTGTCGGTTATCTCCCGGGCCTCTTTGATATCAGTTTCGGCCTTGGCGAAGGCCTCTTCGGCGGTCATCTTTACCCGGGCCACCCCGTCCTTGATGGCCTGCATGGCCACATCGCGGGCCTCGGTGGGAAATACCTCGGCGTCGCTCATCTTGGGGATGATGTTGTCCGGCGACAGCACTTTCTTCTCGGCGTAATCGGCCAGCGAGTGGGCGGCGGCGATGGCCATGTTGTCGGTGATCTTCTTGGCCCGCACCATCAGCGCCCCCTTCAGGATGCCGGGAAAGCCCAGGGAATTGTTGACCTGGTTGGGGAAGTCGCCCCGCCCGGTGGCCACGATGTAGGCCCCGGCCTCTTTGGCGGCGTAGGGATATATCTCCGGCACCGGGTTGGCGCAGACGAAGACGATGGATTTTGGGGCCATGGATTTTATCCATTCCGGCTTGATGACATCGGGGCCGGGGGTGGACAGGGATATCAGCACGTCGGCCCCCTTGATGGCCTCCTCCATGGTCTTGATATTTTTGGGATTGGTCTTCTGGCAGATCTCCCACTTGCGGTAATGGGCCGGGTTGTTCTTGATGTCCTCGCGGAATGAGCCCAGGGTGCCCTTGGTGTCGAACATGATCATGTTCTTGGCGTCGCCGCCGTCGGTCTCGATCAGGCGGAAGATGGTGGTGTTGGAGGCCCCGGCGCCGTAGAATACTATCTTGACCTCGGACATATTCTTTCCCACTATCTTCAGGGCGTTGATCAATCCGGCCAGGGTAACGCAGCCGGTTCCCTGGGCGTCGTCGTGCCACACCGGAATGTTGCATTCCTCGCGCAGGGTGTCCAGCACTTTGTAGCAGTTGGGCTGTGAGATATCCTCCAGGTTGATGGCCCCAAAGCTGGGCTCGGCCATCTTTACAAAATCTATTATCTTTTGGGCATCGTGTTCGCCCTTGCTATTGCGGCTGTCCATGCACAGAGCCACCCCGTCGCAGCCGCCCAGATACTTCATTAAAAAGGCCTTGCCCTCCATCACCCCCAGGCCGCCGGGAGGGGTACAGTCGCCGTCGCCCAGCACCCGGGTGGAGTCGGAGACCACCGCCACCGTGTTGCCGCGGTTGGTAAGTTCGAACGAGGCGTCATTGTTGTCCCTGATGGTGGTGGAGATCTTTGATACGCCCGGCGTGTACCAGATGTTGAACCAGTTGAAACCGTAGACCCCGGCCTTGGGCACGGTGATCATCTTGCCGCCGTAATATTTATGAAGATCATAAGCCAGCTCTTTAAGCAGAACCGTTTTCCCCTTGGCCAACTGTTCCTGGGTAAAACCCTCCGGAAACAATTCTTCCAGATTTTTCAGGGTCAAATCAAAATTCGCCATAACCCGACTTCCTTTCATATTTAATAGCTTCGGTATTTGGTTATATTATATTAAAACATAAATCTACCGGTCTTGTAAAGAAAAAAAACCTCTCCATCAGCGATGGTGAAGAGGTTTGTTAAATTCATATATTTCCAGGACACTTATTGTCTGCTGCCGGACACAAAAGGCTCATCTGTATGACCGTGGTCTCATGGTCGCACAGCAGCTGCCGGGCTTGATATTCGTGAATGTTCATGTTTTCTGTTAGATATTATTGTTTCTTTTTAAGTTCTTCAATCTGCTGTTTTGCATATTCTTTTGATTGACCATCACCATATTTCATGGTTTTTTCATAATATTTAATTGCATTTCTACTATCACCTTTTCGTTTATACACCTGAGCGATATTGTTTAGAATTATGGGGTCTTTAGGCGCTAATTTTTCTGCCTTGAAAAGCATATTTAAACCTTGTTCATATTGCTTCTTCAAAAGATGTACAATTGCAACATTTGACATACTCTCAACATGGTCTGGATAATGTTTAAGCACAGTTTCGGAAATTTGCTTCATGTTTTCAAGTAATGCATCTTCCTCTGTATTATATAATTGATTGACATAGTCTTGAACGGCGTTTAACATGAATTTCTTTGGTTCTTCTAACGGCTTATTATCAGACCAAGTCCATCCATTATTGATAACAGTGGAATATTTAATTGTTTTTATGATATCTTTAGTAAAGTTATCATAATCTTTGATTTGACCATACATATAAATCTTACCAAATCTCATATCCAACCTATTCGGATATTTAAGTATCCCCTTATCAATATATGCAATTCCCTTATTTAATATTTCAGGTTCATAATATATATCACCGTACATATAGCCAACAGGCTCTTTCTTAGTGCTGTCTTTGTCAAGCAATTTCAGATATTTCTCGCCTTTTGGTTGTGTCCCCAACTCCACAACTTCTTTTCTGCTTTTATTCGCATAATAATTAAAGTAGGCTACATATAATTCCGGGTCATTGGGATGCTGTTGTTCCCACCTTTTAAGCAATGCTTGTTGTCCGGAATCATCTTTTTTTGAAAGCAATTCATTGAATTGTTCTTTTAGTGTCTGCCCGATAGCATTGATAAATAATAGACATAACGCTAAAGAGATGTAAGATATTTTTCTGTACATTTTCATGCCTTTCATACTTAATATCTAATGGTTAAATCACGCCACCCGGTTGGTTCCTATCCCATTCTCAAAATCCGCAATATTCCTGAAAGTCACTTCCAACTTCCGCAACAGCGCCTCATCGGTCTTATAACCCAAATGCGGCGTTAGCACTGTGTTCTGCGCGGTCAGCAGGGGGTTGTCCTTAGCCGGCGGCTCGCTTCCGAACACATCCAGCCCGGCGCCCGCCAGTTCATTTTTATTGAGCGCCTTGGCCAAAGCCGCCTCGTCAATCAACCCGCCCCGGGCGGTGTTGATCAGATAGGCGGATGGTTTCATCTTGGCTATCCGCTCCGCGTTCATGATATGCTTTGTCTCGGCATTGAGCGCCAGGTGCAGAGAAACTATGTCCGAGTTCTTCAGCAGATCGTCCAGGCCGCAATAGGTCCCGCCCAGTTTTATGAATTCCTCTTTTTTGGCCCGGTTGTAGCCCAGCACTTTGCAGCCGAAGGCGGCGAACAGCCTGGCCGCGGCCCTCCCGGTGGCCCCGGTGCCGACTATCCCCACGGTCTTTCCCTTAAGCTCCGTGCCATTCGGGAAAGCATAGAACTTCTCCTCGGTCTGGCGAGCGTGGGAGTCGCCCTTAGGTATATTGCGAAGAAGAGACAAGGCCAGACCCAGCGCCAGCTCGGCCACCGAATCAGTGGAATATCCCGGCGTGTTGTAGACCGCAATTCCCTTCTCCCGACAGGCCGCCAGGTCCACGTGGTCATACCCGGTGAAGGAAATGGAGATCATGGACAGCGCGCAGTTACGAATGGTCTGGCCGTCTATCGGCAGGCTGCCGGTGATCAGGTACTTGGCATTGCCCACCAGATCGGCCAGCGCTTTTCCCTCGGCCAATTCGGAGCCCTTCCAGACCAGGGAATGTCCGGGCAGTATCTCGGCAAAGCGTTGCTGCACCAGTTCCCGGGGCACGCCCAGGGTTTGGATCAGTATGACTTCTGAAGGTTTATTCATTGTTTGAGTAGAATAATAATGGGGGCGGTTAATAGATTGCATTTATCCGGCGTAATGTCGACAATAATGTATCAGCGCAACTTCTTGTCATACCAGCGAAAGCAGGTATCCAGAAGGCTTACACTGGATTCCCGCCGGAGTTTATGCTGAATGCAATGAAGTGCGGGAATGACAAACGAACGCAATCAGACAATATCATATGCAATCAATACCCCGCTCTGGTTAATAACATCTTATTTAGGTATCTGTTTAAATAAAAACCTCTCCATATATATGATGAAGAGGTTTTTATGAATCTACATAAAGGACACAGCCTTTTTATCTTCTGCCCTTGACATTGTTTTTATCTTCCGCCTTTGGTCTTTTTACCGCGGGGCACGAATGGTTCCGACGGGCGACTGGCCATGCCGCTGGCAACGGTGGTGCTTCTTAAGGCATTCTCGTTCTTGGCTGCCGTCTGAGGTCTGGGCCCCTTGGGGCTTTTGCTCCTCGATTTGAAATCATTCGCCGGCTTGGGAGCCGGCCTCTCCCTGGCGGGCTGGGGCTTTGGCGGAACGGGTCTTACCTGAGGCTGCACTTTGCCGGCGGGCTGGGGCTTCGGCGGAGCGGGCCTGGCCTGCGGCTGTCCTTTGCCGGCCGGCCGGGGCTGCGGTAACTTGCCTTTTGGGGATCCCCTGAATTTTCCCCTGTCTCCGGATTCGTGACGGGGGGTTATCGGGGCTCCCCTCTGGCCGGGTTTATCTCCCGGCAAACGCGGGGCGATTATCACCCGGCGGAAGTCGGCGTTGCCCACCGCGAAGGTCTTGACATCGGGGCTGTTTTCCAGGGTCTTGTGGACGATCTTTCTCTGGTGCGGCGGCATCGGCTCCATCTTGTGCTCCTGGCCGCTCTCCTTGACCTTGGCCGCCAGCTGCAAAGCGCGGGATTTCAGGTCGTCGTTCTGCTTCTCCCTAAAGCCCCCGATATCCAGCCGGACCTCGTATTCCGAATCACGGTAGATCTTGTTAATCAGATATTCCATGGCGGAGATGGCCGCCCCCTGGTTGGACTTAAGGTATTTTTCGCCCTCGAAGGAATCAATTGTGGCCACCAGGATGTTCCCCTCCTCGTGGAAGGAACTGACCATGCCCGGGATTTCCATCTTCTCCAGGATGCTCTCCACCAGACGCTTGACTCTGGGCTGGGGAAGTACTTTAAGCCGGACCTTGGCCGGCTTGCCCCCGAATATCCCCAGAAATCCGGCGGTGCCCAGGCTGACTATCTCAATCTCCACGTCCTCCCGCTGGATCCCCATTTGGGCCAGGCCCTTATCGATGGCCTGTTCGACGGTCTTGGCTTCTTTTTCTATGAATACGCTCATTTGGTTCTCTTTTGATTTGGTTCTTAATTTAAAAGTGATGTCTGTCCAGCCTTTTGATGAACGGCGGATCAGTCCTCGATCGGTTTGTGGCGGAGATGGATGATGTACTGCTCGCCGATGGAGAGGATGTTGTATATCAGCCAGTAGAGGTTAAGTCCGGCCGGCAAGCTGCTGAAGATGAACACCATGAACGGCGGCATCATATAGATCATGAATTTCTGCTTGGGATCCACCGTGGTCATCTTCTGCTGGAAGAACATGGCTATTCCCATCAGGGCCGGCAGCACATAATAGGGATCCTTGATGGCCAGATCGTTGATCCAGAAGATGAATGGGGCCTGGCGCAGTTCGATGGTGTTGGCCAGCACGCTGTACAGGGCAAAGAATACCGGCATCTGGAGAAGCAGGGGCAGGCAGCCGCCCAGCGGATTGACCCCGTGCTTTTTATAAAGGGCCATGGTCTCCTGGTTCAATTTGCCGGGATCCTTCTTGTGCTGCTCCTGGATCTTCTTCATCTTGGGCTGGAGCTGCTGCATGTGCTTCATGGATTTCATGCCCTTGTAGGACAGCGGAAAGAAAGCTACCTTGATGATGACCGAGAACAGGATGATCACCAATCCGTAGTTGGGGATGAAGCTGTGCAGGAACAGCAGCAGCCATAATATCCCCCGGGTTACCGGCTGCAAAGGCTTCCACCCGGTATCGGCCACCTTGTCAAGCTGGGGAAAAACACCGGATAGCATCTGGTGGTGGATCGGCCCCAAGTATATCGCTATGCTGTCATATCCCTGTGGTTCCGCCTTTAACGAAAGCCGGCTGGATATCCGGCCTTCATTGATCCCCTGCTTGACCGCAGCCGCCGTCTTGTTTATCGGGACCATTGCCGCTAGGAAATATTTGGTGCGCACCCCGCTGAATATGATATCCCCTTCTATCTCGACCAGGTCCGGCTTGGCCAGTTTTCCCGCCTTGTCGCTAGCCAGCTCCTTACCCAGCATAGAGATCGCGGCATACTCGTTCTCGTCTATCTTCTGGTCTTTCTCGGTAAAATTGAGGCCGCAATTCCAAGAGAGGTTGTAGCGCGGGCCCAGGGCGACTCCGTCCGGGTTTTCTATGGAGATGTTAAGGGCCAGGCCGGGGCCTTTGTCCAGCAGCGCATAGCGCTTGGTAACGATCAGGCCGTTGGCCAGCTTGGTCTGGTAGGTCACCGATCTGGCGGTCTCCTCGTCCACGGTGAATCCATACTGGGAAAGGTCCACCGGAACGCCGTTGGCGGTAAGATCTATGGTCAGGGCCTGGCCGTTTTCGGGAATGAACTGGACCACCTTGCCGTCCGGCAGTTTGTATCTCTTAAGAGAGTACTCCACCAGACAGGCTCCCTGATTGCTGAACACTGCCCTAAAATCCTTGGTCTCTAAGGTTGACTGGGTCACCGGGATCTGCGGGGCGGCTCCCTTGACTGCGTTTCTTTTTTGGGGTTGAGCAGCTATCAAGGCTTCCTGCTGTCCGGCGGTGCTTTCCGCCTCCGGCACGGCGGCCACAGGCTGTTGTTCCTGCGATTGCTGGACCGGGGCTTGGCCCTTGGGGCTTAAATACTGGAAGGCCACGAATACCCCCAGGATCATGATCAACGCGATAAATGTTCTTTTGTTGGAATCCATTACTAAATATTCTTCCCTTCTTTTGTTTTGAGGCCGGGGACCGGGTCATAACCGCCGGCATGAAACGGATGGCAGCGCAGCACCCGGCGAACAGCCAGCCACAGCCCGCGCCACGGCCCGTGGCTCTTAAGGGCCCCCATGGCATAGACCGAGCAGGAGGGGCTGTACCGGCAGGAATTTGGCAATAGCAGACCCACCGTCATCCGGTAGAGTTGGATAACGGATACCAATATGGCTGTCAGCAACCCTCTCAGCATGTTTTACTGATCCTCCGGTTCGATCTTTCCCCGTTTGATAAGTTCGGCCATCGCCTCCCGCACCCTGATGTATTCAATTATCTGATTTGCGGAGAATACCAGATCGTAGCCCGGCTTCAGCCGGTTCTTGATCCTGCGGTATGCTTCGCGCATCCTGCGTTTCATCAGGTTCCGGGACACCGCCTTTCCCAGCTTTTTCCTTACGATAAAACCGGCCCTGGTGCCGGGCGCCCCTTTCCTTTCCCTGAAGGTCAGGGAGATCCCGTCTTGGCCCAGGCGGGTGCCGGTCTTCAGCGCTTCGGTAATGTCCTGCGATCTCCGCAGCCGTTCATCCTTTTTGAATGTCTGGTCCATTACCGTCAACTGCCGCTCTCCGGCTCTTAGGTGTGCTTCAGGCTGACTTTTTCGTCGGACACCGTCAGCTTATGACGGCCCTTGGCCCGCCGGCGGGCCAGTATCTTCCGGCCGTCAGCCGTTTCCATCCGTTTGCGAAAACCATGCTTCCTGGCCCTCTTCACCTGGCTTGGCTGGTAGGTTCTCTTGGTCATTTAATCCTCCTGTTTGATTATCCAATGTTGGTAGATGTATTTACAAATTAACGTATTATGATAGCTTAAAACAGCCCCAAAGTCAAGAATTTTTAAGCGTTTGTGAGCTGTTTTGAGCCCGGGCATCGCTGATAGATGATCAGAACGGGCCGCCCCCTTGGGGCGGCCCGTTGCGGATATTAGATATTTACCTGACTATCATCAGCTTCTTGGTAGAGCTGAACTCCCCGGTCTGCAAGCGATAGAAGTACACCCCGGCCGACACGCCGATAGCGTTCCATTGCACCGTATGATATCCGGCCGGCTGTATCCCCTGAACCAGGGTCTTAACCCTCTGACCGGCCACGTTGTATATTTCCACCTTGACTGCCGTGGATTTGGAAAGTTGATACCTGATGGTTGTCCGATCCTTCATGGGATTGGGCCAGTTCTGTTCCAGCCGTAAGACCAGAGGCTTTCCGCCATCAGCCGGCTGGCCACCCACCCCATAATAGGCGGTTGAATCTATCCGGTACACCGGATAGACCAGCATGTTCCCGGCGAATGGCGTGCCCAAACCCAGGTTGTTGCTGGTGGCGGCCTGCATCTCCAGCGGGACGAAGGTGACGAAGTTCTCCCCCCAGATCAGCGAGTCACCCCAGTTGAAGTTAAACCCTATGGAATCCGATGAGGTGCTGTCGAACGGGCCCGCCGACCATTGCCAGGAATTGGGGCAGGGCAAGCAGTCGTTGATGACACCCATCATATCGGTTTTACCGGCAGGCCAGCGGTTGACGGCCTTGCCAGCCAAGGTCGGCTGGGACAGATAGGTGCTGTTGTTTGCCAACGGATTAATCACCGCCCGCACCCCGGTATCGTAAACAGGGGCCTCGTCTATCACCGTTACGTTAGCGCTGCTGCCATTCGCCACGTAGATCTTGTTGGTTACCGGATTCACCGCTACGGCATGGGAACTATCTCCCGCCGCCACGGAAGCGGTGGTATTGGTGGCTCCGTCTATCACCGTGACATTGGCACTGTAGACATTCGGCACGAAGATCTTGTTGGTTACCGGGTTGCAAGACACGGCATAGGGAGCGGTCCCCGCCGCTACGATAATGGTGTCATTGGTGACCCCGTCGATTACCGTTACGTTGTTGCTGCTTCGATTGGCCACGTAAATCTTGTTGGTTACCGGGTTCACAGCCACGGCATTGGGAGCGTTCCCCGCCGCCACGGTGGTGGTGCCATTGGTGGCCCCGTCTATCACCGTGACGTTGTTGCTGCTTCGATTGGCCACGTAAATCTTGTTGGTTACCGGGTTCACAGCCACGGCATTGGGAGCGTTCCCCGCCGCCACGGTGGTGGTGCCATTGGTGGC
>JAHJLF010000068.1 GCA_018821925.1 Candidatus Edwardsbacteria bacterium | reverse complement strand
TATTCTTTTATTGGTGATGGACCATATCAAGGATGGGGTGGTGTAAGTGTAGTTGATGAATATAATTCTCATATACATGATATGGTGTGGGTAGGTTATTATGCAGAGTGGTCACCATGCGGTAAATACATTGCTGTTTCAACGCCCAATGTTGTTGGTATAATAAATTGGAATGAATTTGTAAAAAAATACAGGATAGAATAAAATCTACCGAGGCCATAGCCTGCAATTCCTTCTTGCATTTTATCTTCACTTTGCCCATTCTCTCCAACTGCCCGGGCTGCTGATCTCCCCCAGCCATCTGTGCCTGGCCCTGACCCGGGAATATTTCAAGGCTAATTGGGGCCAGGTCTACCGCTACCTGCTGCCGGCCTCGAGCGGTATAGTTCTATTGGGATTCCTGTTGTATTATTTGTGGCGATAAATAATACAAAGTTTTCGGCGGAATAAATTCCAACACCCAGACAGAAACATTTGACTGGAAATTAGTAAGCATTCCTGATAATATTCTGCCAACTGGAACCGGTGCGGTTAAAATAACAATACAGAGATTGCAGGGCACCGGCACGGTATGGGTGGACGATGTGCGCTGCGAGGAGGGGGTCAGCCGCAAGGAGGACAAGAGCTATTACTATCACTGCGACTACCCTTCGACAATGCTCAGGGCAAGCCTTGGCTCTCCGCGGGTGATGACCGACCAATTGGGCAATGTAATCTGGCGGCAGGATTATTACGCCTTCGGCGGAGATTATGCCTCGACCTCGCTCGGCAACCTTCACAAATTTACCGGGCATGTAAAGGACGATGCCACCGGGCAGTATTATGCCAAGGCCCGATACTTTACTACGCAGTTGGGCCGGTGGAGCCAGCCGGAGCCGCTGTTGAGAAGTGTGCCGGGAAAGAGTTTTTTAGAAAAATAAAACTTAAGGCTTGACAGTTTCCTTTTTTTAATGTATAATGGGACTAAATTAGTCATATATAAAAACAATTATGCTGATCACTAAAAGAAACGAATATGCCCTGCAGGCCATGATCATTCTGGCCCGGCAGGAAAAAGGGCGGCCCCTGGCGGCCTCGGCCCTGGCCAAGCAGCTAAAGACCACCCCGGCCTTCATGTCCAAGATCGCCCAGCAACTGGCCAAATCCGGCCTATTGACTACCAAGCGAGGGAAAGCCGGCGGGCTTTTTTTGGGCAGGCCGGCAAGCAGAATACTGGTCAAGGACATCTTCGCGGCGGTGGACGGTGCCCTGTCGGTCAGCGTCTGCATGAACCAGGGGCGTTGCAATCATCATGTCTGCCCGATATATCCTGCTCTTACGAAATTGCAGAAGGATCTGGATGATAAATTGAACTTGGCTAAACTTTCAACCTTTATTTGATCCCTAAGGAAGTAAAAAACATGAAACGCAAGATTGTCCAGATAGATCAGGATAAGTGTAACGGATGCGGTCAATGCATCCCCAACTGCGTGGAGGGGGCATTGAAGATCGTGGACGGCAAGGCCAAGCTGGTCAGCGACAGATACTGCGACGGGCTGGGAGCCTGCTTGGGACATTGCCCGCAGGGGGCCATCAAGGTTGTTGAACGTGAGGCCGAGGGGTTTAATGTAAGGGCAATTCATGAATTGCCCCAACAGGGCTGCCCCGGCTCGCAGGTACGACAGCAAAAGTCTGCTCCGGCAACTTCAAACGCTGTAACCGTAAACTCTCAACTGGCCCATTGGCCCATCCAGCTGCATTTGGTTCCGGTTAACGCCCCGTTCCTCAATGAAGCCAACTTGCTGATAGCCGCTTCTTGCGTGCCCTTCTCCTACGGAGATTTTCATGAGGTGATGCTGGCCGGGAGGTCGCTTATAATTGCCTGCCCAAAATTAGACAAGACCGAGCCATATCTGGAAAAGCTGACCGAGATATTCATGCAGAACGACATCAGATCCGTCACCGTGGCGATAATGGAGGTGCCCTGCTGTCAGGGTTTGCTGCGTTTGGTTCAGCAGACTCTAAAGGCTTCGGGCAAAAAGATGCCCATCACCGTAGAGACCGTTTCGGTAAAGGGTGAGAGACTGTGATCGACCTTACCACATTGAACAAGCTGACCTACGGACTGTATATTGTTACCTCGCTGGGAAAAGGTCGCTGTAACGGTTTTACGGCCGATGCGGTGTTCCAGGTGGGGGCCAATCCGCCATCGGTCGGCGTTTGCATCAAGAAAGACAACCTGACCCACGATTTCATCCTCCGGAGCGGATATTTTGCCGTATCCATCCTGGCAGACACGGCTCCGGCGGAACTGATCCGCCACTGGGGGCTTAAGTCGGGCCATCAAGAGGATAAATGCGTCAATACGGAATACAAAACCGGCATCACCGGCTGCCATCTCATCACCAGGGAAACGGTGGGCGCCATTGAGTGCCGAGTCATAAATTCATTTGACGCCGGCAGCCACACTATCTTCCTGGGGGAAGTGGTGTCGGCAGAGAAATTTTCCGAAAGAGAGCCCTTGACATACGACCAGTACCGGAAGAACATCAAACCGTCAACAAAACAAACACAAAGCAAGGGGGATGTCATGAAAAAATACCGCTGCGTGGTCTGCGACTACATCTATGACCCGGTCTTGGGCGATCCCGATTCCGGCATTGCCCCCGGCACGCCGTTTGAGCAGATACCGGACGATTGGGTCTGCCCGGTATGCCAGGTGGATAAAAGTAACTTTGAACCGGTGGATTAAACCTGCCGCGTAGACATTAGATGCGAAAAGCGTTAATCGTTAAACGTTACTTGTTAAGCGTATTTGTGCCTCTGGGTCTTAGTGGCACTAAAAGGAGGATTATGAAAGGTTGTCCCAAGTGCACCGCTAAAAAAGCGGCTCAGCAGGCTCTGCTGGCCAAGCCGGCGATGCTGAGAAAAATGATCGGATACCAGAAAGGCTCGGTGGTCAGCCAGGAGCTGGTGGCCAAGAAGACAGGCACCGTCACCTTGTTCGCTTTCGACCTGGGACAGGGTTTGAGCCCTCATTCCGCTCCCTACGATGCTTTGATTCAGGTGGTGGAGGGTAGTGCCGAGATCACCATCGGCGGGAAAAAGCACAGAGTTAACAATGGTGAGATAATTTTAATGCCGGCTAATATCCCCCATGCCGTCAAAGCTCCCAAGCGCTTTAAAATGGTGCTGGTAATGATAAAGTTAAAATAAAAAATAAAAGGAGGGACCCAATGTCAATGTTCTGTCATCAATGCCAGGAGACCGCCGGGAACAAGGGTTGTGCCGGTTCCAAGGGCGTCTGCGGCAAGCCCGACCAGGTGGCGGTGCTGCAGGATCTTCTGATCCATACACTGAAAGGTATTTCATATTTCAATGTCAAGGCAAAGGAGATTGCTCAGTGCGACCCCAAGGCCTCGGAGTTCGTTATGGAACAGCTTTTTGCCACCATCACCAACGTCAACTTTGATCCCGAATATTTCGTCAAACAGATAGATCGGGCCAAAGAGATACGCGACGGACTTAAAAAGACAGTCGCACCTGCTTCAACGGAAAAGCTTCCCGATGCCGCCGCCTGGACAGGCAAGAGCGATCTGAACGAGTATATCCTCAAGGGCTCGGAGGTGGGGATCCTGGCTACGGCCAACGAGGATGTCCGTTCCCTGCGTTCGCTCATATTGTTCGGGCTTAAGGGCATGGCGGCCTATGCCCATCATGCCTATGTGCTGGACGCAAGAGAAGATGATATTCTGCTTTTCATGCAGCAGGCCCTGGCCGCCACGCTGGACGACGGCCTTTCGGCCGACGAGCTGACCGGGCTGGTGCTAAAGTGCGGCGAATACGGGGTCAAGGCCATGGCTTTGCTGGATAAGGCCAATACCGAAAAGTACGGCCACCCGGAGATCACTAGTGTCAAACTGGACGTGGGCAAGAATCCTGGTATCCTCATAAGCGGGCATGATTTGAGGGACCTGGAAGAACTTTTGGAGCAGACCAAGGGCAAGGGCGTGGACGTTTACACCCACGGCGAGATGCTGCCGGCCAATGCCTATCCGGCCTTTAAAAAATACACAAACTTTCACGGAAACTACGGCGGCTCATGGTGGCACCAAAATGAGGAATTCGAGAAGTTCAACGGCCCGGTGCTGATGACCACCAACTGCCTGGTCCCGCCAAAGGACGGCTACAAGGACCGGGTCTTCACCACCGGAGTGGTGGGGTTCCCCGGGGTCAAGCACATAGCCGACCGGGAGCCGGGCAAACAGAAGGATTTTTCGGCCGTCATCGCCATGGCCCAGAAGTCAAAAGCCCCGGAGAAGCTGGAGGACGGGCAATTGACGGTGGGCTTTGCCCATAACCAAGTGCTGGCTTTGGCGCCCAAGGTGATCGAGGCCGTCAAGAGCGGGGCTATCAAGCGGTTTGTGGTGATGGCCGGGTGCGACGGGCGGCACAAATCCCGGGAATATTTTACCGATATTGCCAAGGCCCTGCCCCAGGATGCGGTGATCCTGACCGCCGGCTGTGCCAAGTATCGCTACAACAAGCTGGGTTTGGGGGACATCGGCGGCATCCCGCGGGTGCTGGATGCCGGACAGTGCAACGACAGCTACTCGCTGGTCTTAATCGCCCTGGCCCTGAAAGATGCCTTCGGGTTAAAGGATATAAACGAACTGCCGGTAAGCTATGACATTGCCTGGTACGAGCAGAAGGCGGTGCTGGTATTGCTGGCCCTGCTGCATTTGGGAGTAAAAAATATTCACCTGGGGCCGACCCTGCCGGCCTTTGTGTCGCCCAATGTTCTGAAAGTGCTGGTGGAGAAGTTCAATGTTCAGCCCACGGCCGGGGTGGAGGAGGACGTGAATATGATGATGGCAGGGAAGTAGACCTAACCCCTACCCCTTCCCCATGAGGGAAGGGGTGTGTGATAAGAAGGAAGATGAAAAAGCCGTGGCACTAAGCCCCGGCTTTTCTTTTTCCCTTTAGTTTCTTCGGCCAACGATGGTCAGTTCCCAAAAAAAAAGACCATAAAACAATGAAAAGGGGGTACTGGTTTTATACAATATTTTCTTCAATAAAAAATGACGGTTGATATTTAGTGCTTATCAGAGACTTTAAATTTTATGTTTAGCAACCGGGTGTTTTTTCTTTGACGCCGGAGTGATTTATGATAGAATAAAGGCATGGAGTTGAACTATAGTGAACAATACCGGGGCCGGGTCAGGATATTATGGCTGTCATCGCCAGACGACTTTCATCAGACCTTTCATCCCCACCAATTGCTGCAACGCAAGGCCGAGGTGCTGGACATCATAGGCGACTGGAACCAGGCCGAAGCCATACATAGGTACAGCCTGGAACTGGCCGAGGTCCAAAAGGACGAGCGGCTTCAGGCCGAGGGGCAGGTATTACTGGCCGGCGTGCTGTTCAAGAAGGGCCGATACAGCGAAACCTATGACTTGCTGGGGAAAGCACTGAAATACTACGAACGGGTGGATGACCAGCAAGCAGTCGGCCGGATACTGGCCGAGATCGGCAACGTTCACCGGGCCCAGGGCGATTACGATCGGGCCATGGAGTTCTACCAGCGGCACTTGAAAATTGCCGAGGCCCTGGAAGACAACTATGCCATCAGCCAGACCGTAGGCAACATGGGGAACATCTACCGGGTACGGGGCCAACACGCCCAAGCTTTGGCATATACTCTAAAATTCCTCCAAAACGCCCAGGAGCTGGGGGACAAGCGGAACCTGGGTGTGGCTTACGGCGTGCTGGGAAACATCTATCGTCATCAGGGTTTGCTGGATAAAGCCATGGAGGTCTACCGCCGTCAGTTGGTTATCATGACCGAATTGGGCGACATCAGATCCAGAACCTATGCCCTGGGCAACGTAGGTCGGATCTATTTACTCCAGTACAATTATCCGATGGCCAGGGAATACTACAGCCGGCATCTGGCGCTGGCCGAAGAGCTGGGGGACAAGCGCAGCATAAGTTTTGCGGAGGGTTCGCTGGGCGGCTTGTATAAGGCGCTGCTGGCGTTTCCCAAGGCGCTGAATCATTACCAGCGGGCAATAGACTTGTGCCGGGAGCTGAAACTGAGACCTGAGCTGGCCGAGAACCTCAACCAAATGGTTGAATTGTTCCTGTTACAGGGGAAGGCCGGGCAAGCCAAACAGTTGAACGCCGAGGCGCTGGAGGTGGCGGCCGAGATCGGGAAGCAGGAAATCAAATTCGCCAGCCGTCTGCTGCAGGCCCGTATTGCCGCCCAGAGCGACAGGACTGCGGCAGAGGGCATGATGCGCGCTTTGGTGGACGACAGGCTGAATCATAGTCAAACAGCCGAGGTTTGCTACCAGCTATTCAAGCTGACCGGAGACTTTGACGACAAACGAAAAGCACGGGTGGCCTATCAATCGGCGTACAATGCGGCTCCAGATCTGGCCGTCAGGTTGCGGCTGGAGGAACTGACCGAGATGGAATGATGGGCGGTTGTCTCAGGACAGGCTCCCCCCAACCCTCTCCTAATAAATCAGGAGTGTGAGACCCTCGTTACATTGAAAGAGGATGAAAAAGAAAAAGCCGTGGCATTACGCCACGGCTTTTTCTGGTCTTATTTGTTCTATGTTTATCCGCTCGAACTCAATGTTAGGCATTTGGGATTAAACTTATTCCCTCGAGGTTCTTTGTCCTATCAGCCAAGCACATCATTATTTTATCGTAAGTTTACCGTATTCTTCACCCGTCAGAACGTGTTTATAGGTGCTATTGCTTTCTTTGGGGACGGTTAATTTAAAGTCAACCTGGCTTTGAAATAGTATTACATAATCTGAACCGCCAAACAGGAAATATCCAAGCATATCTCCCTTCTTGACAGTATTACCCACCTTGATGGTCTCTTCAAAATTAACCGAGGATATCTGCGACATTCCAATTGGTAACACCGCCACCAAGCCGTATTTCTCAGTTTCAACAATTACACAACCACGTGTCTCAATATTTTGCCAGCCGGGAGTGTTAGAGTCGAGCAGGTATCTTTTGGCCGTGGCGTCCCATGTAGTAATACCACCAGCCGCATCATCGCTCTCAATAATGCGAACTTCTTTTATGGTTCCGCCAATCGGGAAATGATAGCGGTGATAATCGTTTACATCGAGAAAGGTATGTGTTAACGTTCCATTGGCAAAAGTGTTCTGGTACGCGCTTCCTTCACCAATAAGCACAGCTATGGATTTGAAAACATTAGATTTGATTGTAACGCCCCTCTTATGCACAATATGGGAGTTTTTGTCTATTTTCCATACGCCCTGAGGCTTTGAATCGGCAGGAGATGATACGATTGATGGATCATTTGGAGATGCAATCGGGCGTTGATCAGGTGATTTCAGATACCTTGCGAAAAAATCATTGAATGTTTTCCATTTTGAGGGATCTTCATACCACCCTTTTTGCAATCCGAATCTTTCATCTTCTAAAGCTTTTTTGCAGTACTCGTCTTTCCAGGACTCCTCTTTGCTTAAATACATCCCCCATTCTTTTGTAAAATTGATTAACCATGTGCGATATGGTTCATGGTATTGGAGGGAATTGTTATAATACCCTTTATTTATTAATTCAGGAAGTGGTTGATCATTAATGAAATAGAAGTAATCCAAGCCCTGATCGATTTGATCGTACAACGTTGAATACGGAAGATTGGGTAAAATGGACCAGGGCATTGCCTTTGCTGCCCAATCTACAAAAATGTAATATTCTTCTAAACTCTGGGCCGGATTTGTTACCTTATCGGGATTAATTGTTTTTGCCAGTTCGATGGACCTAATAAGCATTTTTTTTGTTTCTGCACTATGCTCTACCATAGTTATCAATTGTTCTGTAATTGCTTCATGCTTTATTTGTGCCGGCTTGGCATCCTGTGCAAGAGCACTAACGCTCAAAAAAGAGCATAATGCAACAACCGACAAAAACCAGGCCAAAGTATTTTTCAGTTTCATAAAGATTCCTTTTTTAAAATATCATGAAATAAATTTTCTAAAAGAGCTGCAGTGCTTTGATAACGGGGTAAATCAATCCAGCGATCAAGAGCAAAGTAAGGAAGGGGCGGTTAATGTTTTGCCATTTGTAATTCTTTCTTCGGATGGCATCTACACCATGATTAATTCCGGAGAAAAAGAAAAAGAAAATGCAGGCAAATAGGATAGTCAATTCTGCTTTGATCCCCCAATTACTAATATAAACAATAATTGCTGCTGCGGCATAGGATAGCAAGGCGATGGCAGACTGCCTTTGATAATTGCTCCCAACTTCAAAGCCCTTTAGTTCCGCTGACTTTTTAGCAAAAAATATACCCTCCAAACCGGATATTCCTGCAACGGCTACGATTATGATGGGGATCATGAAATGTAATTGGGCAATGGGGTCATAGCCATTTGCATAACCAATTTTATTGCCAAAGTAAAACGCGACTACCACGCCCCCAATTCGGATAACATCTAACAACTTTAATAGCATGACTTTCTCCTCTCTCTCTTGCCGCCGACTCTGAAAAGGCGTCCATTGTACAGCGGCTTATTTCATGGACCCTAACAGTTGTTTTTATGCTGCTTGTATATTGTGAACATGGTACATTAAGCCACACATATTGTCAAGTGGAAAACCGGATCCTTAATCCCCTCTCCTAATTAATTAGGAGAGTGAGACCTTCGTAACGAAGAGGATGAAAAAAAGCCGTGGCATTGCGCCACGGCTTTTTTAATATGCCTATTTGTTTAGATTATATATTTATTGACATATAGTTTAAGCTTGACAACGCTCAGGCGTTTATCTATAATCGCAGACAATCGTAAATCTTAACATAAGGAGGACCAAGTATGAAGCAAAGAATTTTGCTTTGTGCTGCTTTGTTGTTGTTCGGTGTGCTTACTGTTGGTGGCTGTGCTACGGGCAGGGTAAGGGGGAATATCTATAAAAAAGGCCCGATCGATCTAAAAACCGCCAAGTTTGCCGTCTTGCCATTTAACAGCGCCAGCTCGGGAAAAACCATGACCGAAAGGGTTTCCACTGATGGCAATGCCATCGCCGACATCCTGACCATCGAAATGCTGTTCAAGGGGTATCAGGTCATCGAACGGGACAAAGTAAAGGATATCTTCAAGGAGGTGGCCCTTTCCCAGGCCATAACCATCACCTCCGACGATCCCAAAAAGATATCCGAGATGGGCAAATACCTGGGGGTTGACTACATCGTTTACGGCTCGGTGATCCAATATGACTTCCAGTTATCCTCCGGCGGGCTTTTCTCCGGGGGAGGCGGATGGCGGACAGCCGTGGGCATCACCGCCCGGGTGGTGGAGGTAAAATCGGCCAACGTGGTGATGATCTGCACTGCCAGCCAGTCCGGCCCGGACCTGGGCGAAGCATTGGGAGGTATCAGCCAGGCTTTCACCAAAGCCCTAAGCGAGGAGAAAATATATGTTTGGCAGTAAATATTTCAAAGCGGTCATGGTCCTGGCTTTGATTGCGTTGACCGTTGTTGGAACGGCTTCGGCCGAACGCAAACTGCCGGGCCGGGAATTCCGGGTGGGGTTGGATCTGGAGCCGGGATTTAAATTTGTGAACGGTTCCTCTTTTAGTTTTCAAGTCGGATTGATGCTAAAATTCAATGAGGCGGTCTCCCTGATCCCCCATTTCGGTATACATCCCTATGAATATGAAAGCGAGTCTAGTTATTACGGGTATACTTTCACCGACACCCTTGACGAAACAGCCCTGAATACGGGCTTGACGCTGCGGTTCGAAAAACTTACGGCGGTGCCCACCCGCAATACCCGCTATGAATTCGATACCGAAAGCGAGGAGTTTGTGCATTACCAGTATTATCTGCCCCTGCGTCCTTACTTTCAGGTGCATCTGGGAACCTTTATGGGCGGCGGTGCCGGCGTAAATTATTACATTACAGGAAATACCGCCATGGGCCTGGGGATAGACATTGGGTATAATTTGCAGACCGAAGAATCGGCCGGAATGGGCGTTATCCCTAAAGCGATTATGGTGATAGGGTTCTAGTTCAATTACTTACAGTATAATGAAAGCCCTGCTATAAGCAGGGCTTTTTCTTTCGATCAAAACATTCATTTTATAATAATTCAAGTGGCTGGTAAAAATATCATTGAATATTGGTTTTTTCAGTGGTAATATAACGTGTAAATAGTCAAAAAGGAGTTCCCATGTTGAAGAAAATTCTTTTATCATTGCTCGCGGTGGGAATCATCGCGGTCATCGCCATTGCGATATTCTTCTTCTTTGCCATGAGGGGTCCGGACCTGGCAAAGTACCAATATCTGAAGGATCCGCAGATATCCGAAAGGCCCAACCAGAAGATGCTGGTGGTGGAGACCAGGGGGGATCCCAATATCGTGGGGACCAAGGCCTTTGCCCTGCTGTTCAAAGCTTATTACAAGGCCGTCAAGGGCGGCAAGATGCAGATCCCCCGGGCCCGCTGGCCGCAGGACCTAGGCACCAGCCTGGACGAATGGATAGGGCAATATGCCCTGCCGGTTCCGGAGTCCACGGATAAACTGCCTGATATCAAGATCGAGCCGGGATTCAAGATAACTCTCGCCGAATGGAAATACGGCATGGTGGCCGAGATATTGCATATCGGACCGTATAGCAAGGAAGCCCCGACCATCGAAAGGCTCAAAAAACACGCCCATGACAACGGTTATTACATAACCGGCCTGCATGAGGAGGAATATTTAAAAGGCCCGGGGATGTTCGGCCCGGGCGACCCGGGAAAGTATCAGACCATCATCAGGTACCGGGTAGAGAAAACGGCGGTCGAAGATACTAAAGAAACGAAAAAGAAATAAATATAACTTATGCCCACCATCCAGATATTCGGGACCAACAAATGCCGGGACACCCGGGCCGCCCAGCGGTTCTTCAAGGAGCGTCGGGTGAAATTCCAATTAATCGATCTCAACGAGAAGGCTCTCAGCCGGGGGGAGCTTAACAGCGTCAGCCGGGTCGCGGGCCTGGAGAATCTGATCGACACCGAGGGGAAGGAATATCAACGCCAAAATCTCAAATATCAAAAATACGACATAGAGCAGGTTCTGCTGGAAAATCCCAGGCTGCTCAAAACGCCCATCGTCCGCTACGGGCCCAAAGCCACGGTTGGTTATCAGCCGGAGATCTGGAAACATTGGCTGGAAGCCGGGACATAGTCTGACTAAGGTATAATTATAGAAATAATATCTTAATAAACATTGGACATCTTAGTGGACACAATATGTCTTGACAAATCGGTAACAATATGTTACTATTGCTTTTGCGGTGGACATAATAAAGGACATGTATGCAGACATATAATACGACACATCCTTGGATAAAATTCAGTATTGATCTTCGTTCAGCCTCACCCCATTTATGGATGCTGTTGGGCGAGGCTTCATCCAAAAGTGAACATATCGCCGGTGTGCCATTGCGGCCCCAAACAGCCCAGGAGATACATTTAATCTACCTGGCAAAGGGTGCTGCAGCCACTACTGCCATCGAAGGTAATTCATTATCCGAAGAACAAGTATTACAACACATGGAGGGCAAGCTTAAGCTGGCGCCATCAAAGGAATATTTAGTCCAGGAAGTTGATAATATAATTACTGCCTGCAATCAAATCGGGAAAAGATTACGAAACGGCAATGATGCGCTTACTGCGGAGAAAATAAAAGAATTTAACAAACAGGTGCTTGACAAATTAACCCTTGAGAAAGATGTAGTGCCGGGTGAAATAAGAACGCACTCGGTGGTGGTGGGGAATGTTTATCGTGGTGCGCCGGCGGAGGATTGCGAATATCTGTTGGGGCGGTTATGTCAATGGTTAAACAGTGACGATTTTAAACCTACAACCGGAATGGAGACGGTTTACGCTATCATCAAGGCTGTCGCGGCTCATATTTACTTGGCCTGGATACACCCGTTTGGCGACGGCAATGGCCGCACCGCTCGCTTGGTGGAGTTCCAAATACTATTATCTGCGGGCGTGCCTACTCCGGCAGCGCATCTTTTAAGCAATCATTATAACCAGACACGCACCGAATACTACCGTCAGCTTGATTCGGCCAGTAAGACCGGCGGCGAGATCATCCCCTTTTTGGCTTATGCTGCGCAGGGGTTTGTTGATGGTCTAAGGGAGCAATTAGAGCGCATTCGCCACCAGCAATGGGATGTAACGTGGGAAAATTATATTCATGATATGTTTCATAGCAAAATCAGCCGTTCCGATATCAGGCAAAGAAATCTGGTTTTAGATCTGTCAGATTCAGATAAACCGGTGATGCCTCAAAAAATTGCAGAACTTTCGCCCAGGCTAGCCAAAGACTATGCAAACAAAACATACAAAACGATTCAGCGTGATTTAAATGCTTTGGAAAAAATGAACCTAATAGAACGAACAGCAGATGGAGTTAGAGCGAAGAAAGAAACAATTCTGGCTTTCTTGCCGTGGAAAAAAGGTCAGGTAAGTTAGACGCCATCTACCAATAGTCATGCAATGAGGCCAACCCAGGCAAGGCCCGAATAATAAATTACGTAAAATAAAGTTTGCCCCGCTTCCTCCTCCGCTTCTTCTTCCGCCTACGCTTCTTGGGCTACGGCGGACAAGTCGGCGGACCGTAAGCGGGGCTTTTTTATTTATATCTGCGATGATTTCAAATCTAAAAATAACGAATTACCACAGCCTATTTAATTCTTGACTTGCCATAAAAAAGGGTATATATTGATAATCTGCACGGACGAGTTTTTATAAACATAAAAGCGATTTTTATGAAAAAGTATCTTATTTTTATTGCCACAGTAATCCTGCTGGCCGGGCAGATCGCCCTGACCCAGAAACCCTCGCCGGTCTACTTTACCAAGGACATCTCCGGCCAGGGGGTACTCAAGGTCTACCGGATGATCAACGACCAGGTAAAGGGCAAGGTGGCGGCCAAGGTCCACTTCGGCGAGGAGGGCAATAAGAATTACCTGAAACCAGATCTGTCAAAGCCGCTGGTGGAATTGCTCAAGACCACCTACGTGGAGACCAATGTGCTGTACTCCGGGCCACGCCAGAAGACAGAGTCTCACCTAAAGCTGGCCCATGACCATGGCTTCGGCTTTGCGCCGATTGACATCCTGGATTCCGAGGGTGAGAAGGTCTACACCTGCAGCACCGCCTGCTACACCCGGGTGCTGACCGGCAGCCACATGGACCGCTATAACACTTTTATAATCCTCAGCCATTTCAAGGGGCACGGACTGGCCGGGTTCGGCGGGGCCATCAAGAACGTGGCCATGGGCCTGGCCTCCCGGATGGGCAAGCGGGCCATGCACGCCGACTATGTGCCGGACTACGATACCTCCAAGTGCATCCGCTGCGGGACCTGCGTCAAGCAGTGCCCGGCGGGAGCCATCTCCATTAACCCCCTCAAGATCGACACCCGCAAGTGCATCGGATGCGGCCAGTGCCTTAAAGACTGTCCGGTGGAGGCCTTTGAAGCCAGCCGTGACCGGGTAAGTTCGGAGCTGTTCAACCGGCGGCTGGTGGAATATGCCAAGGTGCTGTCCGACAGCAACCACATGGTCTACATAAACGTGCTGGCAAACATCTCGCCGGACTGCGACTGCGTCCGCAACGCCAGAAAGCCGTTCACCGGGGACATCGGGATACTGGCATCCACCGACATGGTGGCCATCGAACAAGCCAGCCTGGATCTGGTAAACAAAGCACACAAATGTAAAGATGCCTTTCTCAAGGAAAGCGGCCGCAGCGGCAACCTTCAGATAGAATATGCCCAACAGTTGGGACTGGGTAATCGGGAATATAAATTGATAAATTTGGATTGAAGAAATGCTTCAGGTTTTTTTAAAGACTTTTCAAAGCCGGGGCAAAAAGACAAAAATAGCGCTCGGAATATTATTGGTGATCGCACTGGGTGCGATTGATTATCACACCGGGCCGGAATGGTCTTTCTCCAGTTTTTACCTCCTTCCCATCGCGCTGGTCACCTGGTGCGTAGGGTTGAGGTGGGGGCTGTTTATCTCGGCGGTCAGCGGCCTGACCTGGCTGGCGGCCGATATGGCGGCGGGCCACATCTACACCCATCTGCTGACGCCCTACTGGAACATGCTGGTCAGGCTGTCATCCTTTGTGGTGGTGACCTATGCCCTGTCTGAGTTGAGGAAGGTGCTGGATAAGGAGAAGAACTACGCCCGTCAGGATTTTTTGACCGGCGCGGCCAACAGCCGTAATTTTATGGAAACTGCCCAAGCTGAGCTGCAAAAGGCCCGGGCCGGCGGCCATGCCATAGCGCTGGCTTATATCGACCTGGATAATTTCAAGGGCGTCAACGACACCTTCGGGCACAGTGTGGGGGATCAACTGCTTAAACTGGTAGCGGAGATAATCAAAAAGAATTTGCGGGATGGCGACATGGTGGCCAGGCTGGGCGGCGACGAGTTCGCCGTGCTGCTGCCCAGGGCCACCGAGGATTCGAGTCTGGCCGCTATGAAGCGGATGAAGGAATATTTCCTGGCGGAGGTCAAAAGGAAAAAATGGCCGGTCAGCTTCAGCATGGGGCTGGTGCTGTTCAAAAAATTCCCCGACAGCGTCGATGAGATGATCAAGCGGGCCGACAACCTAATGTACACGGTCAAGGACAGCGGAAAGGATGATATAAAATTTGTGGTGTATCGGTAATATTGTGAAAGGATACGACATCAAAGAATTCCACCGGATGGTTCTGCAGCAGGGCAGCATCCCGCTGGAGATGCTGGAAAGATTGACCGACGAATACATCAAGGGGAACAGTTGATGAGATCCGGGGAGGGTGGATTATTTTGATGGAATTATCCCCGTGGTTTTGCTATTATATAAGAGCAGGGAAACGATCATTATCCGATAAAAACATTTATTTCTAATTTAGACAAATGGAAAACAAGATAAAAGGCAAGCAGACATTATTGCCGATCAGGCAGCAGGCCAAAAAGGAAAATAAAAAGGTGGTCTTCACCAACGGAGTGTTTGACCTGTTGCACCGAGGGCACGTGGAATATTTGCAGAAGGCCAAAGAGTTGGGCGATATCCTGGTGATCGGCCTTAATTCTGACGCCTCGGTGCATGCCATCAAGGGGCCCAAGCGTCCCCTGGTGAGCCAGGAGGACCGGGCGGTGGTGCTGGCTGCCCTGGAATGTGTGGATCACATCGTTTATTTCGACGAGGACACCCCGGCCGAACTGATCGAAACCATCCTGCCGGACATTTTGGTGAAAGGGGCGGATTATTCTATCGAGCAAATAGTAGGCGCCGAGGCGGTGCTGAAGAACGGGGGGCAGGTGATCCCCGTCGAACTGACGCCGGGGAGGTCCACCTCCGAGCTGATCAAGAAGATCGTGGATATCTATTCCGATCAGAAAAAACACCATGGCTAATCTGATAACCCTGTTCCGTTTCGCTCTTTTATTCGGCCTGGTGGTGATGGCCTACCAGTCCAATCCATACCTCCAGCTGGCCAACATGCCGCTGCTGGTGGTGGTTCTGGTGCTGGATGCGGTGGACGGCTACGTGGCCCGCAAGCGCAACGAGAGCTCCCTATTCGGGGCCATCTTCGATATCATCGTGGACCGGGTGGTGGAGAATGTGCTGTGGATAGTGCTGGCCGACCTGCGGCTGGTGCCGGTGTGGGTGGCCATCGTGTTCATCACCCGCAGCCTGGTGGTGGATTCCATCCGCCGCCACGGTGCGGAAAAGGGCCAGACCCCCTTCGGCATGGCCGTCTCCCGCTGGGCCAAGTTCCTGGTGGCCGGGCGCTTCATGCGCGGCCTGTATGGAGCCTTAAAGGCGGTGGTGTTCGGCTGGATATTTCTGCTGCAGCCCTGGCCCAAACTGCTGCCGGTCTTCTGGGGCAATTGGCAGTGGCTGTTCACTATCATCACCGGCGGGTTGGTCTACGTTACCGTGGCAGTATGCATACTGCGCAGCATTCCGGTGATCGCCGAATTCATCGTCACCGAGGATATCTTCGCCCCGTTCAGGAAGATCCGAAAGAAGGTCTGATGGCAGTGGTCTTCCTGGACATAGACGGCACCCTGCTCAGGGGCACCAGCTGCGAGCTGCAGCTGTTCAAGGCCATGATAGAAAAAGGAATCATCGGGCCCAAGCAGCTTTTGAGTTATGCGGCGTTCACCATACGTTACTGGGCGAAATTCGGCCATGACATCTTTAAAAAGAACAAGGCCTATCTTAACGGCCTGAGAACCGATGAGGTGGAGATCATTGCCGCCCGGCTGGCCAAAGATGCGCTGCCCGAATTTTTCAACCCCCGGGTGGTGGAAAGAATGGAGGCCCATAAAATGGCCGGGGATAAATTGATCCTGCTTACCGGCTCACCCGATTTTGTGATCAGCCATATCGCCACAAGGCTGGGAGCCGACGACTTTATCGCGGCGCGCCTGGCCGCCAGGAACGGAAGATTCCTTGGCGCGGTGCCGGAGGTTCACCCGTTCGGGCGGGAGAAAGTGAAGCTGGCCGAAAAATATTGTCTCGACCATGCATATAAAATGTCCCAGGCCGTGGCCTACGCCGATTCGATGGATGACCTGCCGCTGCTGGAGATGGTCGGGAAGGCCGTAGCGGTCACGCCGGAGAAAAAACTGGAAAGAATATCCCGTATTAAAAAATGGGAAATAATAAATTAACAGAGAGGAAGTATGAAAAGCTTCACTGCGCTGTTCCTGGGCTTGATCCTAAGTGCCGGAATTTCTTTGGGGCAGGAGGCCGATACCAGCAGTGCCACAACGGAAATCCAGCAGGTTCAGGAAGCCGTTCCGGTTGTGGCCAAGACAACCGAATGTCTGGACAAAAAATGGGTAATAGGTTTTGAGGCCACGTCCCTTGACCTGAAGGCCTTACCGGGAACTGTTTTCCTGCAAAGGAAAATTTCATCCAAATATTTCGTGGGCGCCGGTTTCAGTTGCGATTATTACAATGATAAACCTGGCGAAGATTATAACGCCGAAGACTCTACCCGTTATAACTATGAAAACAAGAATTGGCGCATCACGTTAAGCCCTGAAATCGGCTACATGGCGTTGAACGGGAAAATGCTTGCAGGGGGGGTATCGGTAAGGGCGAACTTAAGCAGGAGCAGAAATACATCGGTCAGCGAGAACCGGACAGAAAGGTATTATTATTACTATAGCACCTATTACAGTGAAAGCAACAGCTTCAACTACGATATCGGCGTTCCTGTATTTGTAGAGAAACAGTTTAAAATAAGAAAATATCCGGTAGCGGTGGGAATAGCAAATAACTTCATAGGTTTATCTGGTGGATGGTATAAGTACTGTAGAAAATATACTAATGAAAGTTATTGGAGCCCAACCCTTGATGTTGACGAGGATGAGTCAACCAGAAAACAACCGATGGTGTTTAATCTGGACAATCCTTTTCAGGGGTATGTAAAGGTGTTTTTCAAGGTCTATATTTAGCAAAGAAAACTAATTAATCTATTTTAGGAGAGCCCAAATGAAGAAAACCCTGCTGACCGCCTTATTCATTACGTTTGCCGCTTCGTGGTGCCTGGCCCAAACCGACAGCTTGCCGGCCCCAACAGCCGAGCCTTGCAAACCTGCGGCATGCGAAGCGCCATGCCAAACTGGGGCTTGCGCTGAGCCGTTTGTTCCCAAATGGGCGGTTGGATTCAGGGCATCATCCATAACAAATTTACCCGGAACCATTATTATGCAAAGGAAGATATATGGTAAAGGGTATTTGTCACTGGGCCTTGAATATAATAACAACCCCCGAAACTATTATTCTACAGAAATTGATAGCCCATATTATTCTATAACGGATGAAAAGGGCAACGGCTGGTCGGTTAGATTAAACCCTGAATTGCTTCATGAGTTTTATAAAAACAATCTGTTTAACGCATTTTCCGGCCTATCAGTCACATACTATTACGGAAAGCAAAGCTCCGATTACAACAGAGAATACACCTATTATATGTCGGATACCACGAGTTATATTTCCACATCCCAAACAAAATATTATAGTTATACCATAGCCATCCCCATCGGGTTGGAACGGGATATAATGATCGGGAAAAGAACTTTCTCGGTGGGGGTCGAGAGCACTTTTTTGTCGTTTTATTATTATTATAATAAACGGGAAGGGACCAGAAAATATTCAGACAGTGGTTATACGGGAGTTTATATAAGCGAGAACGAAACCCCCTGGCAATTTAGCGTGAAGAACCCATTTCAATCGGGGGTTAATATTAAAATCAAATATTGTTTCTAACTAAAAAGGAATAATTCTATGGAATGCTGGCATTGCGAACGGCCGGCCAATGCGGTCTGCAATTTCTGCGGGCGCTCGGTCTGCAAAGAACACGCCAAGACCCTGCCCATCGTCCTGACCATGTACCGCGACAAGCAGGATAAATTAAAAGGCCTGGCGGTATCGGACTCGGTCTACTGCGGGGTGTGCCACCCCAAGGACGAGCCAGTGGACCTGGACGATATCGGATAAGGCTACGGAACGCAGATTACACAGATGGAACAGATTTCCGCAGATTTTGTTTTTCGGGATCTGGCCCTTTAAAACATATTTTTTGCTATGGCTGATAATCCGGTCTTGAAAATAATCGAAAAGGCCTTTGGGGACAATTCCCTGCGGTACCAGTTGCTGTCGGACATGCCGGGAACCCTGAAGAAGCTGGGCGAAAAACTGTCGCCCGAGCAGATCCAGGAACTGGTCCAAGCGCTGGACGAGAGCGGGGAGGCTTTTGCCTCGGGGCTTGACCAGAGGCTCTCCCAGAGCGGTGTTTCGCTTAATCCTCATTCATTGCTGCAACAGAGCAAGAAAAAGGCCGGCCAGAAAAAGGATATATTGGATCTGTCTTCGGTGCGCAGTTCTTTCGGAGATGCGGAGGTCGGAAAAGGAAAAAAAGCCCAAGAAGTTCGGACGTCTGAAGATCATCAAAATATGCCGGAAGGTAATTCTTCGTATGATGAGGATGAGCCGGATTATGAGGTGGAACGGGATTGAGGTTGTTCAAATGTATAATCATGGTACGGCAAATTAATATCCAAATATGCAACCAGATTTAAAAATATTCGCAGAAGCAGATTCTAACCTCTTGTGTCAAGGTGTTTTAAAATAATTGGATAATTGGAACAATAATTGCTGTTATACTCAATAATATACCCATATTTCGAAAGCAAACCATAACCTTTGGAGATAACAATATGAAAACGTCTAAAATTATTTTACTGCTGGCCGGGGTCATTCTGATTTCCGGGCTGAGCCATGCTCAGTACTATCTTAAAGATCAACTAACAGCCGGAATAAGCCCCCAATTTTTCGGATATAATTCCGACAGTAACAAGATATATGTCTCCAACACAGGGGAATCAACAGTCGGCATAATAAAAAATTACATATATCAACCCCTTAATGTTGGCTTTGGCCCCAATGAAATGACCTATAATCCAACAACCAGAAAAATGTATCTCGCCATGAATTTTGGATCTCTGTACGTTTTAAATGGAGACAACGATCTGCTCGACACTACCTTGTCGGTGAGCACTGTCGGAATTCAGATAGCCTGTAATCCGATAGCTAATAAATTGTATGCCAGTTCCCCCACATACGGCTTGTATGTTTACGACGGAAATAATTACAGCCAGCTTAACTATATGACAGGATTTGAGGGTAATCTTTATTATTTTCCGGGAAATCAGGTTTTTGTCACCCATAATTATGACAGTCTGGTGGGCGTAATCGACGCTGTCAGCGACGGTATCAACGATTCCATAGTTTTGGGCGGTGTTACGCCAAACAGCGAAATGGTTGGCAGCCCCGAGATGCAAAAGCTGTATGTCACCCTGCCGGGCCGCAACCAAGTGGGCATCATCAATGCCTCCACCAACAGCCTGATCACCACGGTCAGCGTGGGGACCGGACCCTCGGCTCTGGCCTATTGCCCGGAGCACAAGAAAACCTACGTGGCCTGTCCCGGGGACATCAACATCTGGGTAATAGACAGCATGGATGTGGCCAGCCCCATAGCCGCAGGCGATTCCATCAACACCATTACCTACAACCAGGGCAGCAAACAAATTTGTTTTACCGATAAGAATAATTCCCAAATAGGGATAGTTGATCCCGGCAGTGATTTTGTGACCCAGTTGATAAACCTGCCTGGTACAAATCCATCCGGCTTGTTTGTCGACCAAAACAATGGAGAGTTGTATGTGGCCTTACCGAGCGCGGTCGGTCCCGGCTTGGTGGCCATAATGGGCTACGATTCGCTGGCTCCCACCGGAGCCGCTATCTATGATGTTCCGGCCATCATCAATACCGATTCCCTGCCGGTGTTCTGGAGCCCCGGCACCGATGCCGGCGGCTCGGGCATCGTGGCTTATGATCTTTATATCCAGCCTGATTCTACGGAACCATCCGTCTATACCTATTTCCCGCCTGATACCTCGGCAATTTTGACTTTATTCGGGACCGACAGCACCATGTACCATCTGATGGTAGTTGCCAGGGACAGCGCCGGAAATCCATTTAATCCAGGCTACAACTGGCAGGATAGCGTCTATGTGGATTATAGCTACGTGCCGGCGGTGGATACTACCGCCCCGGGCTTTCCCATCAATCCGACGGTAAACGGTTTTAATCCGTCGCTGTGGATGGATTCAACCTATACCTCTGCCCCGGTGGGATGGACCAATCCCGAATTGGGAATTACCCGCGCCTACTTTAAGTTGGGTCTGCCGCCTGCGTCTCCTTTTGACCGCACCGATTCCATGACCACCACCGGCGGGAATTCCGATACCTTCAATTTGCCGATAGATACCCTGTATGGCGTTTATCCTGCATATGTCTGGTTGAGCGACAGCATGGGCAATGAAGATTATAACAACTGGGCGGTGGCCTTGATCCGGCGGGATATCGAAGCGCCCTTCAATACCATAGTACTACCATTCTCCGGCGACACCGCCTACAGCACTAGTTTTCAAGTCAACTGGACCGGGGGGATGGACCTCCTGTCAGGAGTGATGTCATATCGGGTAGACTACCGTATTGATACCAGTGCTGTTTGGAATACCCTGGTAAATGATTATGCTGATACTTTTGCTACTTTCACTAATGCCCTGTCCGGCCACCGTTATTATTTTGAGGCGGCGGCCTATGATTCGGCTTACAACCTGGAGGGTGTATTCAATGTAGCCGAAGATTCGGTCTTCGTGGCGCTAACGCCCAGCGTTAACTTAAGCACCATCTGGAACGGCGGAGCCTACAAACTATTCTCGGTCCCGGTAAAACCGGCCGACAATATCGCCCTGGCCAATCTGAGCGACGATCTGGGGGCATACAGCGACAGCACCTGGCTGATGTTCGGTTATAAAGACAGCGCGTTCGTCGCCCGGCCCGATATTTATAATGGCTACGGCTACTGGCTGGCATCGGCCAACAACGCCACCATCGATGTCCAGGGCCTCCAGCAGGACAATTATTCAACCGTAGGACTGCAGTCCGGCTGGAACCTGATCGGCTGTCCGTTTGAAAATCCGGTGCTGGTGCAGGCCATCGAGGTTATCGACACTCTGCAGCAGATGCGAACCTACAACGATACTACCAATAATATGTTCCTGAACGACAGCCTGGTCCGGCAGAGGATGTGGAACTATTCCGACAACAGCTACGATTTCATCAACAACGGCGCTTGGGACAGCCTGTCGGCCTTCGACAGCGCCAGCCACCTGCAGGCCTGGCAGGGTTACGCGGTGTATGCTTTGCAGCCCTGCTCGCTGTTCATGATGCCGGCCTTCAAGTCCTCCGCCAAGGGGGTTCGCTTGGTGGCCTCGCCCAAGGTCGATGTAAGCTGGCAGGCGGAGTTCTCGGTAATCAGCGGCCAGGCCGCCGACCGGGGCATCAGGATCGGAGTCTCGCCCCAGGCCCGGGAGGGCTACGACCGGCTGGACGCCGAAAAACCGCCCTTGGTCAGCAGCGATGTTCTGGCTTATATCCCGCATGAGGACTGGAACCAGGGGCCCTGCCGGGCATATCAGTATGACTTCCGGCCCCGGTCCGATCACATCGAATGGCCGCTGACGGTCAAGACCTCCTCGGAAGACCGGCCGGCGGAACTGACCTACAACCTGTCCCAAACGATCTCCGATGGCTATCAGCTTTACCTGGTGGACCGGAAAACCAATAAGGCTACGGTTTTATCCGGCAGCGGCCGGCTGGGATTTTCCGGTAGCCGGGAATTCGCCGTCATCTATACCAACCAGGGCCTGGGCGGCCTGGCCTTGAAGCCGCTGAGTTTCGATCTCAATCAAACCTATCCCAATCCCTTCGCCCGGAGCATCACGGTCAACTACCAACTAGCGGCCGCCGGGCAGGTCAGCCTGAAGGTCTACAATGTAACCGGCCAGTTAGTCAGAACCTTGACCGAGGGAACCGCTCTGCCGGGCTATTACAGCCAGACCTGGAACGGCCGGGACAACAGCGGCCGAAAGATAGCTTCGGGCATCTACATCATGCGCCTGGTCTCGGGTGGCCAGGAGCGGACCCGTAAATTAGTGAAGATCAAATAAGGAGATATAAAATGAAAAAGATCGTTTCAATTTTAACAACGGCCATAATGCTGATGGCCCTCCAGCCGGCCCGGGCCGAATTCAAGCCGTCCCAGGCCAAGATCACCTTCATGAAGGGAAAGGTCGAGGTGCAGCGCAAGGGCAGCGAAACTGCGGTCCCGGCCGTGATGAAGATGACGGTTTATCCCGGTGACATGATCTCCACTGCTGACGGGTCCGAGGCCGAATTGAAGCTGTCGGACGGCAGCATCCTCAAGCTGAAGGACAGGGGCCGGCTGGAGATCGAGAGAATGGAGAGGCAGAAGAAACCCATGACCACCATCAATTCCTTCCGGCTGGCAGCCGGCAAGATCCTGGGCTCCATCCGCAAGCTGTCCTCCAAGGAATCCAAGTTCACGGTATCCACGCCGACGGCGGTGGCCGGGATCCGGGGAACGGTGTTCGGAGTGTTCGTGGAGGGTAATTCCACCGAGCTGAACGTGCTGAATGGCGAGGTGGCCATCCAGGGCGACGCCGGAGGCGAGGTTCTGGTGAAAGACAAGATGATGATCACGGTGGCCAAGGGTGATTCGGCCAAAAATCCGGTGGTGATGACGGCGGCCAAGATTGCCTTTATTACCATGTGGGCCGGTGCAGCGATGAAGATAGGGTCGATGGGCAGTGCGGCGGCTACGGCTTGGTATGCCTCCACCCCGGCCATCATCGGAGGGGCGGCGGTGGTGGTGGCCACGTCCGCGATCATAATCATCGCCGGAGGCGGGGATGACGAGCCGGCCCCGGAGCCGGGCGCCAAGACCATTCCTGCTCCGCCGGGCTGGCCGCAATAGTGAGATCCTGACAAGACTGAAGCCCTGCGGGTCCTCCGTGGGGCTTCATTGAATATTCCGCATACTTTTTAATGATCGAGGATATATGAAATATCCGTACGTTAAAACCGTTCAGTTTCTCTCTCCGGTTATATTTTTCATTATAGCATCGGCCTTGGCCGGTTGTTCGCCCCGGACAACCCTCAAATACGACATCCATCGCAACCTGCCGGTCATCGTAGACAACAGCCGGCCGGGAAAGACCTTTCAGGCCGGGGTGTTCCACGATTTCAGCAGCCGGGACACGGTCGAGATAGATTACTTCTATACCAGCCAGGTCAATCAGACCTTTTCGGCCTGGAACCAGTCCAACAGCCTGCTGTACCTGTCCTATTTGCCCGTCAGGTCCTTTTCGGTCGCCGGCATGATGGACGATGTAGGGCCTGCCGTCGAACTGGTTTTTCGCCCCAAGATCAGCGACCCCTGCCTGGCCCTGTCGGCCGCCGGATGGAAGAGCGACC
Organism: Candidatus Edwardsbacteria bacterium; assembly: GCA_018821925.1. Lineage (NCBI taxonomy): Bacteria > Candidatus Edwardsiibacteriota > Candidatus Edwardsiibacteriota bacterium. The sequence continues at coordinate 3,512 of JAHJLF010000068.1, read as the reverse complement.
AGGTCCTTTATTTCCGGGGCACAGCGTCGGGATCCTATCGGCCGTTCCAGGGCGATGATCAGGGACCGGAAGATGGATGGAGCGGCTTTGAGCTGTTCGGAAGCTTAAGCTGGGCGCAATATCCGGTCAGCATAGAGTTCGACCAGACATATTATGACAGCATGGAATATTCCTGGCGGATCGACAGCGAGCAGAAAGGTTCGGCCGTCATCGCCGGAGCCGGCCTGGGCATCGATATGGGCTGGATCAAGGCCCAGTTGGGAATATCTCACGCCTTCGCAATGAAAGAAAGCGGAGTGCGGATGGACCTGGCCAGCGACCCGGCCTATCTGGTGGATGTAAAGCCCTCGCCGGTGACTAGGTTCCTGGCCGGAGTGATGATGGGATTTTAGGAAAAGCCAGGCAATTAAGGTGTCAAAGAACGGGGCGATCTGGTATCGCCCCGGCTTTATTTATCCTTGATTTTAAAGGGGGTAAAGAGTTATAATTAAATAAATATTCGATGGAACACGGGTTGCACGGAAATTGAAGATGTTCCCGGAATGGGTTTTATCTGTGGGAATCCAAACCATCTGCGATATCCGTGTGCTATTTTGTTTAATAAATACTTTTGCGAGGAAATTTAAGTGCCCAGACCAGACAATGCCTTTGAAAAGATAGTCTCCCTGTCCAAGCGGCGGGGGATCATATTCCAATCCTCCGAGATCTACGGCGGGCTGGGCTCCACCTGGGATTACGGCCCGCTGGGGGTGGAGCTCAAGAACAACGTCAAAAAGGCCTGGTGGAAAAGCGTGGTCTACAGCCGGGATGACATGGAGGGCCTGGACGCCGCCATCATCATGAACCGCCTGGTGTGGCAGTATTCCGGGCACGAGAAGACCTTTGTGGACCCGCTGGTGGACTGCAAGAAATGCCGTAAAAGATTCCGGGCCGACCATGTCAAGGGGGATAAATGCCCGGAGTGCGGTGGCGAGCTGACCGAGCCCCGCGATTTCAACGGGATGTTCAAGACCTACGTCGGCCCGGTCCATGACGAGAGCGGCCTGGCCTACCTGCGGCCCGAGACCGCCCAGGGCATCTTCGCCAATTTTCTCAATGTCCTGCAGTCCATGCGGCGCAAACTGCCCTTCGGCATCGCCCAGATCGGCAAGGCCTTCCGCAACGAGATCACCCCGGGCAATTTCATCTTCCGGACCCGGGAGTTCGAGCAGATGGAGATAGAATATTTCTGCAAGCCGCCGCAATACCTCCAGCCCGGCGAGAAGACCGACGACCAGCTGCACCAGGAATGGGTGGAGGCCCGTTATAACTGGTATATCAACCTGGGCCTGAGCCCCGAGCGCTTAAAGAAACGCCCCCAGGCCAAGGAGGAACTGGCCCATTACGCCAAGGCCTGCGTGGACCTGGAATATCTGTTTCCCGGCTCACTGGGCTGGAGCGAGCTGGAAGGGGTGGCCAACCGCCAGGATTACGACCTGACGGCCCACAGCAACAATGTTCCAGAAGAAGATTTGGCTCGGCTCAAACTCAACAAGAACGAACATTCCACCGAAAAGATGGAATATTTCGACGAGGCCTACACCGATCCTGCCACCGGCAAGAAGGGGGCCAAATATATTCCCTATGTCATCGAACCATCGGCCGGGGCCGACCGGGCCACCCTGGCCTTTTTATGCGAGGCTTATAATGAAGAGCAGCTCAGCCAGCCATCAGATGAGTCACTGGCCCCGCTGAAGGAGGCCGCGGCCGCGGCCCTGAAGAGCATCGGCAAGAAGATAGCCGAGGCCCTAAAAAAGCCCGGTCAGGACGGCCCCACCCTGGAGCAGTTGCAGGCCATAGAAAGATCACTTCAGGGTTCGATGGAAAAACTGCCGGACTCCTTGCTGGAGATCGATGCCGCCTGTAGTCTGCCGGGAGCCGACCGGATCGAACTGCTTAAAAAGGTCCGCTTGACGGTGGGCAAACTTTGCGATGAGCATACCCGTACCGTCCTGAAGCTGCACCCCGAATTGGCTCCCATCAAGGTGGCCGTTCTGCCGCTCAAGAAGAACGAGCCGGGCATCGTGGTGACAGCCAAGAACATCAAGGCCCTGCTTCAGCCCACCCTGCGCACGATCTACGACGACACCGCCGGGATAGGCAAGCTCTACCGCCGCCAGGACGAGATCGGCACCCCGTTTTGCGTCACGGTGGACTTCCAGACCCTGCAGGACCAGACAGTGACCTTAAGGGACCGGGACAGCATGGGGCAGGAGCGGCATAAGATCGAGGAATTGGCCGGTGTAATCCAGGGCAAGATTGCCGGGTGGAGAGTTTAACAAAATATTTAATGTTAACCAATGTTAACCCCTGTTCGCTTTGTAAAAAGCCGACAGGGGTTTTTATTTAGAAAACAAACGCTAGTTACATAATTATACACCCTAAATATCCCCCCCCCCCACGATAAAATAATACTTGACAGATATGCCTAAATAAATTACAATTACAAACAAGGTTAATTCGTGAAGGGATACTATAATGGAAATTATATTCAAGTTGTTATGTATGGCTTTGCTTGCAACAAGTGTAAGTTGCAGCAAGGTAGAGCCGGTTGTGCCAGAACCAACACCAGAAAAACCCGTATATGGGAGAGTTCATTTGGAACCAAGCTGGAAACCGACAGGGTATAATATTATTTATTTTAATGGTGATCCATATTATATTGATACATTATTTGGCGACCTGACGGCCGGTCTTTGGCTTGTAAATAGCGATGGCAGCAATATGCAGCCATTTTTAATAGAATATTATGATCCTTCATATTCAAGTAGTAGGCACCCTGATTGGTCCCCTGATGGGCAATGGGTAGTTTTTTCACTAAATAATAATATTTGTAAAATAAAATCAAATGGTGATAGTCTAGTGCAATTAACGACTGGTGTTCAAGCTGCATTCCCATCATGGAGTCAAGACGGATCGAAAATAGCTTATGATGTATTTTATAGTGATGTAAATGATGGCCTTTGGGTTATGGACAATGATGGTGGTAATAAAAGTAAATTTACAACAGTGGGGAGAGATCCGGATTGGTCTTCAGATAATTTGAACATAATTTGTTCCAGTTTTGATTACAGCTATACAGGGCCTGGTTTTCGCACATTTATTTATAAAGTAAATGTTATTACGGGCGATACTATAAGGTTGACAACAATCAATGGCGATGTTAGACATTTGGAATATTCTAATGATGGTAATAAAATAGCTTATGATTATATGACACCTGAAAGATTGCCGGTAATATGTGTAATGAATTCAGATGGTACTAATCAAACGTCTTTAATGACCGGAAGTGATTTGTTTGTTGAATGTGGCGAAACGCCAACATGGTCCCCTGATGGGACTAAGATAGTTTATACTAATTGCTGCGCGAAATACGGTAAATTATGGATCATGAATTCGGACGGTACAAATAAACAACAATTAACTAACTAAAGGAGGAAAATATGAAAAATATTATATTAACCTTGGTAAGT
>JAHJLF010000067.1 GCA_018821925.1 Candidatus Edwardsbacteria bacterium | reverse complement strand
TTGCAATTTTATAAAGATCTGTGTTGTCCTTGCTGTTATTTATTAAATATTTCATTACTTTATCAAATCTTGGGCCACTAATGTTTGCATTAAAAAACGAATTAAATAATAAAACTACATTTTGTATAGATAATTTTGCGTTCATAAGAAATATATTAATATCTTTTTCTAAATCGCAAACGTATGGCACAAAAGTGTAAGCATGTTTGTTTTTAATAGGCAGCTTCCCATATTCTATAATAATATCCGCTTCAATTTTCCTTTTTATTTTATTCGCATCCAATAAATATTTTTTAGTATTATGTAAAGCCTTTACAATATCATTAAACTTTTCATCTTGCTGAATAAGGTTTTTATATGATTCATGTGCTTGGATAAAAACCCTTGCGTTGATGTCACTGCCAGAACCTTCATCCGAAACAACAGTAGCCATGAATGGCATATCGGGATTTGATTCTGTTGGATCTGATTTTTCCGGAGCAATTATTTGAAAAGTCTTATCTACTTTATATATTTCCATAACATCGTCAACAATACACATATAGGTTAAAGGGCCAGTACCTCCATCTAAACGTATTTCTCCAGGTTCATATCGAGAACCTTTTTTTATTACAGAATTTATCATTTTCACCTGAATATCCAGGCCGAGATAATGTAATCGAATATCAGTATCAGCACCGCCGAGGTGACCACCGAATTGGTGGTGGCCTTGCCCACCCCCTCGGCCCCGCCCTCGGTGGCCGAGCCGTGAAAACACCCCGAGGTGGCGATGATGATCCCGAAGAATACTGATTTCACTATCCCCCCCACCAGGTCACGGGTATGAAAGTGAAAACGCAGACCGTCCAGGTACATCTGGCTGGAGATGCCCACCGAAAGCACCGCCACCAGCCCGCCGCCCACCAGGGCCACGAAATTGGCAAACACAGTCAGCACCGGGGCCATCACTGCCCCGGCCACGAAGCGCGGCATATAGAGATAAGCCACCGGGTCGATGGCCATGGTCTCCAGGGCGTCAATCTGTTCGGTGACTTTCATGGTGCCCAGTTCGGCGGCAATCCCGGCCCCCACCCGCCCGGCCACCACCAGGGCGGTCAGCACCGGCCCCAGCTCCATCAGCACCGCCCGGGAGATCCCGGCCCCCAGCCAGATGGGAGGCACCAATCCCTGCATCTGGTAGGCGGCCTGCACCCCGGCCACCATCCCGGTAAAGATGGCCGAGAACAGCACCACCGGCAGGGAACTCACCCCGAAGAACATCATCTGCATGATCACCTGGGAGAAATTCCTGAAGAGATACCTCAGCGACAGGGCGATCTTCCCCAATAGGATGAAAGCCGCTCCCCATTCCTGAAAAAGGTCTATGGTCGAGCGGCCGATGTTTTCGAAAATACTTCGCTGGGAAAGGATGTTCAGTTTGAAAGGCATAATAAAGGATTAATAGTTTGAGACGGCAAACCGCTGAGACGCAGAGATGTTCCGGAAATACATTAACCCAAGCTTAGTGTACTCAGCGTCTTTACGGTGAAATATACTGATCATTGGTGGTCTATTATTGGCGCAAGTCGGTTTAGAACTATTCGGTCCTCTGCTCCTGGGTCTGGTTTTCGAACCGGGTGTATTCCTTGAGGAAGGTCAGGTTGAACTTCCCGGTGGGGCCGTTCCGCTGTTTGGCGATTATCAGCTCGGCGGTGTCGGCATCCATCTGCTCGGACTGGCTCCACTCCTCCTTGTCCTTGTAGACGCCTTTCTGGCGGTGTAGGAACAGCACCACATCGGCATCCTGTTCGAGGGCCCCCGATTCCCGCAGATCGGACAGGATGGGGCGGGAATCCTGCCCCCGCTGTTCGGAGATGCGGGACAGCTGGGAAAGGGCCATCACCGGAACATCCAGCTCCTTGGCCAGGGCCTTGAGGGAACGGGATATCTCGGAGATCTCCTGCTGGCGGTTCTCGGAGCGGTAATTGGAACCCCGCATCAACTGGAGGTAATCCACGATGATCAGCCCCAGGTCCACCTCGGATTTCAGCCTTCGGGCCTTGGCCCTGATCTCCAACGGGCTGGAGCTGGAGCTGTCGTCTATATAGACCGGAGCCTCATGCAATAAACCGGCGGCCGATACCAGCTTGGAAAAATCCTGCTGGGAGAGATAGCCGCTGCGCACCTTGTGTCCCGGCACCCGGGCCTCGGAACACAGCAGGCGGATGACCAACTGTTCCTTGGACATCTCCAGGCTGAATACCGCCACCGGGACCTTGTTGACGATGGCCGCCTGCTGGGCGATGTTCAGGGCAAAAGCGGTCTTTCCCACCGAGGGCCTGGCCCCGACGATGATCAGATCCCCCTTCTGCATGCCGGAGGTCATCTCGTCCAGGTCGACAAAACCGGTCTCCACTCCGGTGATGTGCCGCTTCTCCTTGTACATCTTCTCCACCATCTCGAAGCTGTCCTTGATGAAGGAACCCAGCGGCATCAGATGCTTTCGAAGGCGTTTCTCTTTGATGGAGAATATCAGCTGTTCGGCGCGGTCCAGCAGTTCCTCGGCGGTCTCGCTGGCCTCGTAGCAGGAGGAAACGATCTGGGTGGCGGAGTTGATCAGCCGGCGCACCACCGCCTTCTCCAGCACGATCCGGGCGTAATAATCGACATTGGCGGCGGTGGCCACGCTCTCCACCAGCCGGGTGAGATACACCGGTCCTCCGGCGTCGTCCAGCCACTTCAGGCGCCGCAGTTCGTCGGCCACCGTCACCAGGTCGGCCGGCTGGTTCTTCTCGTAGAGGTTGATGATGCCCCGGAATATCTTGCGATGGGCCGAGGAGTAGAAATTCTCCTCGTCGCTGATGATCTCCACCGCCCGGGATACCGCCTCCGGGGACAACAGCATCGAGCCCAGCACCGCCATCTCGGCGTCCTGCGACTGGGGCGGCAGTCTCTCTATCATGTTATTGCTATCGGCCATCGGCCCTTTCCTGATCGTATATCTTTCTTACCAATTGGACGTCCTCCCAGGTCTGCCTCTTCCAGGCCGGGTTCCGCAACAGGGCCGCCGGATGGAAGGTTGGCACCAGTTTTATATTGTGGTAGTAGTGGATCTGGCCCCGCATCTTTGAGATCGGGGTGGTGCTTTTTAGCAGGGTCTGGGCGGCAAAGGTCCCCAGGGCGCAGATCACCTTGGGTTTTATCAATTCCAGCTGTCTGATCAGATATGGCTCGCACAGCTCTATCTCCCGGGGCTCCGGATTGCGGTTGCCCGGCGGGCGGCACTTGAGGATGTTGCAGATATACACCTGGGAGCGGTCCAGCTTGATGGCCTCGATGATCTTGGTCAGCAGCTGGCCGGCGGCCCCCACAAAGGGCTTGCCCTGCAGGTCCTCATCATGGCCCGGGGCCTCTCCCACGAAGACCATATCGGCTTTGGGGTCCCCGTCGCCGAACACGAAGTTGGTGCGGGTTTTGGACAACGGACATTTGGTGCAGCCGGAGATCTGTTTTTGGAATTTCGCCAGCGCTCCGGAATGGCCGGAGCTGGCCAGCACCGGCTTTTTGCTGAGCACCAGTTCGCTGACGCCCTGCTCCTGTTCCTGAAGAAGATATTTCCTGAGCCGGCTGATGGCCACGGTTGATGTCATTTAGCGGCTCCTATCAATTTGATGGCCCGATCCAGGATCAGCCCCGCCAGCTGGGATTTTGCCATCTGGGGGAATTTGGTTGTCTTCCCTTTTTTGTCGATGATCACGGCCTGGATGTTTTCGCTGGACAGCGTTTTTGCCGGGTTGGCCACGATCAGGTCTAATTTTTTGGCGGCCAACTTTTTCCTGGCGTTGGCTATCAGGTTATCCGTCTCCAGGGCAAAGCCCACCAGCACCGTCCCCGGTTTTCTTTTAACAGCGGCCAACTGGATGATATCGGGATTCTTTTTGAGGGTCAAAGTTATATCACCGTCATTTTTTTTCTTGATCTTGCAGGAGGAGACATTCTGGGGGGCGTAATCCGCCACCGCCGCGGCCATGATCAAAGCCCGGTTATGCGGCAGTTCCTTAAGCACCGCCCGGCTCATCTGAGCGGCGGTATTTACCACGATGTGTTTGAATACCGCCGGAGCCGGAACATCGGCCGGCCCGGTGATCAGGGTCACTTTGGCTCCCCGGCGGGCGGCCTGTTCGGCCAGAGCCATGCCCATTCTGCCGGATGAATGATTGGAGATGAATCTCACCGGGTCCCAGGGCTCCTCTGTCCGCCCGACGGTGATGATCAGCGGGATGTCCTGGTAATCATCCTTCCAGCCCAGCAGGGAAAGAATTTCGTTCTCGATCTTATCCAACGAAGCCAGCCGGCCGCTGCCGACGGTTCCGCAGGCCAGCGGTCCGGATTCCGGGGGGATCAGATGCCAGCCGTTCCCGATCAGGCGTTTGACGTTCTGCCGGACGACCGGGTTCTCCCACATGTCAACGTTCATGGCCGGGGCGAACAGCACCGGGGTCTTGACGGCCAGGGCCACCGTGGTCAGCAGATCATCGGCGATGCCGGCGGCGGCCTTGCCGATGAAATTAGCCGAGGCCGGCACTATCACCAGGACATCGGCCAGCTGGGCCAGAGAGATGTGTTCGATATTCTGCGGCTTGGAATCCGGAAAAAGTTCCAGGGCCACCGGATTGCCCGACAGAGCCTCGAATGAGGCCGGGCCCACCAGCTGGCAGGCATTACCGGTCATGATTACCGTCACCTGGCAGCCTTTCTTCCTCAGACGGCTGACCAGGTCCAGGGCCTTGTAGGCAGCGATGCTGCCGGTCACTCCCAACACGATGTTGGGGGTTTTAGTCATGGCCGTGGAATTCCACCTTGTGATCCCGCAGTCGCTCCAGGGCCAGCGAGATGGGCTTCAAGGCCATATCCATCCGGCCCAGCCTCCGTTTGTCATTGAGGCGCCGGGCCTCCTTGGCAGCCACCAGGACAGCCATGTACTTGTTCTCCATGCCCTCACTCAGTTCTTCGATGGGGATGAACGCCATTGTAAGTCTCCTTAATGATTTTATATTATTTTTATGATCTCGTCCTTGTTGTAGCGGGAAAGGCGGCGGCGTTCGGCCTGGATGATGGCCACCACCGCATCAATGGCCTGGTTCAGGTCGTCGTTGACCAGCCAGTAGTCGAAATCGCCGATCTGCTCCATCTCCAGCCGGGCCTTATTCAGCCGCTTGCTGATCACCTCGTCGCTGTCGGTGGCCCGGCTCATCAGCCTCTGTTTCAGGGCCTCGATGGATGGCGGGATCACGAAGATGCTGACCGCCTGGGGATAGGTCTTCTTGACCGACCGGGCTCCCACGGTATCAATGTCCATTATCACGTCACGTCCCTGTTCCAGCTGACCCGAAATATCCTTGCGGGGAGTGCCGTAGTAGTTGTCGTGGACCATGGCCCACTCCACCAATGCGTCGCTCTCCAGCATTTTCTCGAAATCGGCCGCCGACACGAAATGGTAGTCCTGCCCGTGTTTCTCGTTGGGCCGGGGCGGCCGGGAGGTCACCGATATGGAGTAAACGATCTCGGGGTGCCTCTCCACCACCTTGCGACACAGGCTGGTCTTGCCCGCCCCGGACGGGGCGGAAAGTATTATGGGGAAACCCTGGCGTGGCAGATTCTGCATAGCTGTCTATCTTGAATTTTAGATTGAAATCCTAATTCCGGCGTTGAGGGCGATGGTCTCCCAAGGCTTGAAGTCCTCCATCTTCTCCAGGTTGGAGGTGCTTAAGATGCCGTTGGCCAGGTTGATCCGGGAGCCCAGCATCAGTTCTCCCTTAGGGAAGGGAATGCCCACCCCAGCGCCCAGGATCACCATGGGGGCCGAGCTGTAAAGCTTGTCATCCTCCAGGGCCAGGTATTGCCAGCGGCTGGCCAGCCCCAGTCTCAAAGTAGTGCGCTTAATAGATAACGAGGTGCCCACCGAGGCGTAGGCGTTGCCGATCATGGGCCATTCCCCGGTCATCATGTCCATGCCGCCGTTTACCCCCACCCGCAGGCCCCACAGCTTCAAACCTAGCGAGGCTTTCAGGCTGGTCACTCCTGGGAGTTCTATTTCACCGCTGTCGGCGGCGGTTTTCCGATTGTATTCGACACCGCCCAAGTTCAACTTGACATCCCCGGTAAAGGTACTGTCGGTATTGTTAAAATACAGGTTGTTGACGCTGATGCTGTCCAGCACCGGCTGGCCCTCGGGCAGTCCTGAGTTGTTGAAATAGAAGCCGGATAATTTATACGGCATTCCCATTTCTATGGACATCCCCAGCTTGACGATGGGAAGTTCCATGTTTCCGCCGATGATCAAGCTGTACTGGGTTCCTTGCAGATCGCTGGAGAACTTATTGTAGAATATGGAATCCCCAAACGGGGCGTAGACGTCCACATTGTTGAAGGTGACGCTAGGGCCTCCGGTATTGGTCGAATCCAGTTCTCCCCTTAAGCTGTCAAGACTTCCGGACAGTTTGAGACTAGTATTGGCGATGGCGTCAATCCTGGTCACCTTGACGCCCATGCCCATGTTGAAGGGACCGTATTTGGTGCCGGCGCCGACGAAGATCGGCTGATTGGAGATCCGGGCCTCGCCGCTGCCCTTTAACCGCACGTTGGTAATGGCCGAGACGTTGAGGGTTACCGGAACCGCCAGTCCGCCGGGCAAAGTACCGTTGGCATCGCTGGTCAAGGTATAGTCGTAGGCATAATTGAATTTTTGGGAGATATCAATGTCGGCCTGGTCCAGCCCGACTTCCACGGCAAAGCTTCGCTGATAGGCGATGCCCACCCCGAACGGCCCCATCTTGCCGGCCACCCCCACGTAATCCAGCCCGCCCTGGTCGGTCAGTGTCAGGTAGGTGGGTATCTTGATCTCCCCGGTAACCTCGGTGCTGTCCATCAGCTTGATGTCGGTGTTCATGCTGACATCCTTGGACAGGCTGCCGGCCACGGTAACATCCATGATCCCTGTCAACCCCAGCCCGCCGGGGTTGTTCATCATGCCCACGCTGCCGTGGGCCAGGTTAAGGTCCAGAAATCCCAGGTCCAGAAAATATAAATTAAGTTCCGGGGTGGACATGGCGATATGGGCCTCCATCTGGGTGGAGAGCGTCTGAGCTGACAGCCCGCCAGCCAGTGCCAGACACAGGGCTATTGATAAGATGATCTTTTTCATGGCAAATTCCTTCCGTAAATATTATTCTACGTTCTGGGCCTGCTCCCTCATTTTCTCCAGGTTCTCTTTTATCCGGACCACCAGTTGCGATATCTTGTCGTCGTTGGCCTTGGAGCCGATGGTGTTGGCCTCGCGGTTGATCTCCTGTAATAGGAAATCCAGCCGCCGGCCCACCGGTTGGGCGGTGTTCAGGTATTCCTCAAAGGCCTTTATATGGCTGGCAAAGCGGACGCACTCCTCGCTGATGTCGCACCGGTCAGCGTAGGCCGCCGCCTCCTGCATCAGCCGCTGGGGATCCAGGGCCGTTCCCTGGGATATTTTTTTGATGCGCTGGGTAAACTTATCGCGGAACTGCTTTATCCTCAAGGGGGCCGACTTCTCTATGGCGGCGATGCTCTTTTTCAGCTCGGCGATATTCTTCCGGAGATCGGCCGCCAGGGCCGAGCCCTCGCGGGTCCTCATACGGTCGAAATCTCCCAGGGCCTTGTTCAAGCAGACCTGCAGGCCGGACCAGGCCTTGCCCTGCGACAGCGGGGTCTGACGGCTCTTGAAGATCTCGGAAAAATGATAGATGTCCTCCAGCTCCACCGGGTCCTTGATGCGGTAACGCTTGCGCAGGGTGTTCAGCAGCTTGTAAAAATGATCGGCGCTGCGAAGGTCTATCTCCGGCAGTTCCGGTCCCTCGCCGCCGTTATAGGTGACATTAAGGCTGACCGAGCCGCGGGCGATGCGCTTCTGCAGGAGTTTTTTGACCTCCTGTTCCAGATTAGAGAAGGCGCGGGGCAGCCTGATGCTGAAGTCGGTAAAACGATGGTTCACCGAGCGTATTTCTATGGACAGGCGAGAGCCGTTAAGGGTGGACTCCGCCCGGCCGTATCCGGTCATGCTTTTTATCATAAAACCCCAATATAAAGTCTTATTATAACATAAATTAGGGTGATGTCAACGGAAAATAAAAGGCGGCCGATTTAAGACCGCCTTTGGTAGCAAAAGTCCTCACTCCCCGATCTCGATATCCACGATGGCCTGCGGGATCCGGGGAAAGGTCGAGCCGGTATAATTTTCCCTGGCCTTGCTAACCGTCAATTTTAATTCCAGGGAAACCACATTTGATATCTCCGCCCCCTGGATAAGGCCGTTCTGGTCGGCATCGGCTACAGTAAAACACTGTGCGGGGGTCATGGCCATGGCGCTGTCGCACATCGGTTTGTATCGGATATTGAATTCGACTGTTTTATACCCGGCCGGCAGAACCGGCTTGCTGTTGATATAGAGAATACTGTCCTTGATATCGCGGTATATCGAAAGGGTATCGCCGCTTTGGGCTATCAGCAGCACTCCCAACGAATCCCCCTCCCCCCAGCCGAAGGAATCGGATACCTTCTGGTTCAGCCCATTCAGCGTCTGCTCGGTCTGCATATAAAGTTCATGCCGGATCTGATTCTTGGCAAAAGCTCTGAGTGTCGGGATCAGCACCCCGAAGATGGCCGCCATCACTATGCCGAATATGGTCAAGGCAACCACCATCTCCAGAAGCGACCAGCCGGAATGACCTTTCCTCATGTTCAATCCTTCTTGATTATAAAGCCGCTGTCGTTAATATACAGCCCGTATGGTTCACTGCCGGGATACTGGAAGGCGGCGATCCCGTAAGCGGCGTCAATCACCCGTAGTTTATTGCCATGTTTCAGCAGGTATCTCCAAAGCCCGCGATGGGAATCGTCGATAGAATATCTGCCGGGCCTGAGCGAACAGGTGTCCGATTCGTAGCGACCTGAGAAACGGTCTATCTTATAATAGGCCCCGGCCCCCAGCCATCTCAACAGCGGGTTCCAGCGGACGATGTAGCCCTCGATCATCCACTGATCGCCGTTCAGTTCAAAATCAAACTGCCGCTCGGTCTTAAGGTCGGCAAACTCCATGACCAGGGCCTGGCCTTCCTGCCGGGCGGTAATGGTGCCGATCCGCTGGTCGTGCAGGTAGCGGTTGAGGGTCTGAACAAACAGCGACAGAAATATGAAGGCCGCCGAGAGCACGGCCAGCACCGCCGAATTCAACAGCAGGTTGAAGGCCCGTCCGGCTCTCGCCTTTCGCTTTGCCAGGCGGCTGATCAGATAGACAAGCACCAGCAGGGCCACCAGGCCTATTGCCAGGCCGATCAAACCGGTAGAAAGGGCGAACTTATCCATTTTATCTCCTCCTTATCAGATATATTACCAGCAAGGCCACCAGGGCCAGACAGGCCGCCAGCGCCCCCAGAACGGTATATTCCTTAGATGGGTATACATCGAATCTGTCGGACGGCATTTTGCTCATTTTCAAGCTATCGGGCGGAATATGGTTTACCGGTTGATAATATTTATCTTTGTTTTGCAGATAATCAGTAAAATAGTCGAACTTACCTTTGCTATCATAGCCTATTAAAACATCATCATGCCGGATGGGATTGCGGCCGGAGATATTAAAGTACAGATTTCCGCCATCATCGCATTGAAAAACTTCCCGGGGATAAACCCCATAAACTTGCGACGACTTAAGCCCACCCTTGAGGCTGACCTGCAATTCGGTCTCCTGCAGTTGTCCGTCCCAGGCCCGGGCCTGCTCCAGCAGAAACCCCCAAAAGAAAGATTGGCGGATATTGCCGCCCCGGGCCAGTTCCGCCGGGCCGGTCCTGACCGCATAGGATATCCTTAAGGTGTCCCGGCTTTGCGAAGGGATATCCAAAATCCAGCCATACCAGTGGTTGACCGAATCGCGATATGATTCGGGCAGAGAAAGGTGTGCCTCGTTTGATCGGAGATCGGCAGTAATACTTGTTACTGCCAGCCTCTTTCCCTTCCAGGATATTTTCAGATCGAATAAAGAATCCAGCTTAATGATGGAGATCTCGTCATGGAAAAAGCTTCCGCTTTTGGGGAGGCCCAAAGATATTGTAATACTATTTTCACTGCGGTTCCCCAGGATGATCTCCGCTTTGACCACCGCCAGCCCGGGATAGAGATCAACCAGTATTGCCTGCCTTTCCATGGCGGCTAATCCGTATCTATCGCCGTTCTGGGCCGGGATAGGAACAATGGTCCGGCCGATCCCCGCTCCCCGCAATACCGGAGTGACGGCCCGTAAAGGTCCGGCTGACAGGACAAGCAACGCCAGCAAACAGATTATTCTAATTTCAAATCTATACATCGATTGTGTCATATTTTATATTTGCTAGGCTTTTTAGGCTTTATTACTTCGGTAAATAAATAACGCAATGTGTCATTCCTGCGAAAGCAGGAATCCCGGCATGGATGCCCGTTTTCACGGGCATGACAACAAGGACGTTCAAAAAACGGATAAGGATTATTCACCTATTTAATTGCCGGGGTAATAAAAGCAGATTGTTCTATGTGCCCTTTGTGCTCTTTGTGGTAAACCCACGGCCTTATCTCAAGCCTGCCAGAAGTGGTCCTCGAAATCCCGGCCCGGCACCTTTATCGTCAGTGGCGGCCCGTCGGGATGCTTCTCCAGTTCGTTGCCGTCCTCCTCCAGGGTTATCAGCAGGCTGATATTTTCTCCGGCATTAGCCCTGGTCAGTTCAAAGGGTATCTTCATCTCCACGATCCGGTCCGCCGCTATCAGGCAGCCCCCCGGCCCCTGCTGTTTCTTGATGTCGAAAGTTAGGGCCATGCGGACCGGGCTGAGCAGTTCCACCTTAAGTTGGACATCCCCCAGCGATTCCAGAGAGGATCCGGGAGAAGGGTCCAGTCGCAGGTACAGGTTCCCGGCATCGAAACCGAAGTGGACCGACTGAAAATAACTCTGGCTGCGGCGCATGGCCCCGCCGTTGAGATGGACATCATAGATGCCGCTGCCCGACCACTCGTAGAACTCGGTGACCCGGCCGTCGATGGCCGGAGTTATAAAGGCAATGGGCTGGGATACCAACTGCCGCCCGGCCCTCTCTTTGGCGATCGGCCGGAACAGCCGTTCCGGCGCCTCCATCTCCAGCAGTTTATACACCGCCCGGAGATGTCCCCGGAAAAGCTCGTCGAATTCGGCCAGATTCTCGCTGGAGAAATTATCGCCATACCACCAACACCAGTCGCTGCCCTCGGCGGTGTAGATCTGTTCCATCACTCTGTCATATCTTTCGGGATCGCCCTCCAGTAATTGTTTTTTCTGCTGGACGGCCTGCCGGGCTTTAAGCAGCTGTTCCCAGGCGGCATTGTCCTCCTCGGCCCCGATCCATATCCGAAAATCGCTGTTTATCCAGGAGCCGGGAAACAGTTTTGTCAGGCTCGGCAGATCCTGCTGTTCATCCAGATACTGGCTGAAGGTGCAGCATCTCAGCTTTTGGCTTGAAGACAGGCGGCCGTATAATTGGTTCAGGAATTCATGTCCGTCATCCGGAAAGAATTCCCAGACATTCTCGCCGTCCAGTATTATCGGGGCGATATGCCTGCCGGCCTCAGCCCCCAGTTTTTCTGCCGAGTGCTCCAGTCGGGCCACCAGATCCCGGGCCGCCTCGGCCGGGTTCCAGTTGTAATAATCGAAACCCAGCTTATCAGAGATCACCCGGTCCCGGAAGAACAGGCTGCAGTTGCCCAGACGATAAGGACGATATAAAATCTCAGGGTGGGCCAGCTCGTGCCCCTTGCGGAGATGCCTACCCAACGACCGTTCCAGGATGCCCTCGTCGCTGGCTATCCAGCGGACCCCGGCCCGCTCCATCTGCTCCACCGCCTCCCGGCTGACGCTGCCTTCGGAGGGCCACATCCCGGCCGGTCTCCGGCCAAAATTTTTCTCCATGTAATCCAATCCCTTGGTGATCTGGGCGGCTGCGTCCTCCGGAAAGACAAAGGCTGTCGGCAGGGGAGCTCCCGGCATTGATTCCCGGGCGATATTGCTGTCGCACAGCAACGGCAGGATGGGGTGGTAATACGGGGTGGTGGATATCTCTATCTGCCCCGAATCCCAAGCCTTTTTATAGAGGGGGATGATCGAGGCCAGGATGGCCTGCTGGCTGTTCCACAACAGCCCTTTGTCTTCTTCGGTAAAATTGCTGCCTTTGGCCTTCAGCCGGGCCAGCCCGGGGTCGTTTTGAAAATGAACCGGATCCGTCCAGCACAGATTGAACCAGACCTGCAGATCGCGGATATCCTGGACGCTGAACCGTTTGGCAATATCGGTCAGGTCCCCGGGTTTCGGGTTCCGGCCCCGCTTGTTAAGCAATTCGCTGTATCGGGGATGGACCTCCACCATGTTGGCCCAGTTGGCCATGAAAAAATCCCGCAGCACGAAGACCTTCTCCTCGTTGGTCAGATCGGCGGCTGACTTTTTACTGACCTCCAGATGCAGATCGCTGCAATTCCCCGAGACATAATCCTGCAGCTGTTCCAGCAATACCGGCACCAGATTGAAACTTAGCTTTATGTCCGGATACTGCTGGACAATGGAGACCATGTCGTAATAATCCTTCAGGGCATGCAGCCTTACCCACGGTAGGCGAAAAACCCTGTTATCCGGCTCCCGGTAACAGGGTTGGTGCATGTGCCACAGAAACGCGACGTTTAGGGCAGGCATCGTTGCTTTCTCATTCCGCCGGTGGAAGCATGGCCAAGGCAGACTTGGCCTTTTGGGCGTTCTGATCATCGGGATATTTGCTGACGATCCCCTGATAAACCTCGCGGGCCTTTATATGATTGCCGGCCTCCCGGTAGCATCGTCCGGCTGACAGCATGGCGTTAAGCGAAATATAGCTCTGCTTGGGATAGCGCAGGACGATCTGCATGTATTCATCGGCGGCTTTATTGAAATCGCCCGACTGTTCGTAACAGGCTGCCACCCCGCCGATGGCGGCCGACATCAACAGATAGCTTTTGGGCTTGGCCTTGACCGCCCGCTGGTAATTTTTCAGGGCCTCCTCCTGGTTCCGCATCTGGAAGTTCAGGTTGCCCAGGTTCACCATGGCCTCCTTGGCCGATTCGGTGCTACCGAAACGTTTGATGATGTCCTCGTATCCCTGGCGGGACTGCTGGGCGTCGCCGCTGAACATGGCGGCATGGGCCGACCCCAGCAGCAGGTTGGCCTGCCGCTCGTTCTTGGTCCGGTTCTGGGCAACGAAGAACAGCCCGATCACTATGATCAGGGCCCCCACCAGGACGGCCAGTATCTCGGTGCTGTAGCGCCGGAACAGATTGATGGTCTTCATCATATCTTCGGCGAACTCATCGTGTTTCATCCGGTGTTTACTGATATTGTGCGACACTTTATGAAATCTCCTTAATGTTCATGACTGTTTTATTCTGTCAGATGACAATTATATATGAATTGACCGGGGACTGTCAAGCCGAATAAGTGGAAATGTCCATTGCGATTAGATGTCGAGGCCCCTCCAAAAAACGGGACTATCTTTGTTTTACAGACTTACAAGGTTTTCAAATTTTCCATAATTTATACGTTGCGATGTAGGCAATTACCACAACAAGGGCAAAAGCAGCTATACCAGCAAAAGCAAAAAATGATTCTATCATAACAATAGGTAATGTTAAGGCAAAACCCAAATGCCTGGTTTTTTTAGTTACTTTGCTTTTAATTATTCCGATAGTCATCATTATCAAAGATATTAAAGATACTGCTGACCAAGTATATACTTTATATATTATCTTTGATAATGACATCGGGGAACTCCACAAAGAACCCTCATGAGCGAAAATAAAAAAACCAGAAATAGAAATAATTGCTAAAATTATTGATACAATAACGAATGTATCTATCTTTTTCATTGTTACGACCTCCCCTTAAAACACAAAAAGCCATTACTCGTAATCATTAAACTACGAACAAAGGCTTTTTGATTCTTGTGTATCATACCGCAATCTATCTGATCCTCTGCCCGTCGGACTCCCTGAAGAGATGGGCCTCGGAAGGTTTGAAATCAAGATTGATAAAACTATTCTGCTCCAGCTTAATATTGCCGAAGGTCCGGGCGATCACCTTGGATCCGTCCTCGGCTTTGGTATAGATCAGGGACTCCCCGCCCAACTGCTCCACCAGATCCACCGTCGTCCTCAACCCCTGGCCTTCCCCGGCCAGGGAGATATTCTCCGGCCTGATGCCCAGGAGCACCGGAGTGCCGTTCTCCGCCCCGGCGGAGATATGCGGCAGTTCCTTCTCCATCTGCTTGTTTTTAAAAGTGAACTTCCCTGCCTTGGATATCAAACTCCCCGGGATCAGATTTATCCCCGGGGTGCCGATGAAATTGGCCACGAACAGGTTGGCCGGGTCGTTGTAAATGGCCAGGGGCTCGCCCACCTGATGCAGTAGGCCGTCCTTGATGACTGCTATTCGGTCGCCCAGGGTCATGGCCTCGGTCCGGTCGTGGGTGACGTAGATGGCGGTGGTGTTGAGCTGCTGCTGGAGCCTTTTCAGTTCGGCCCGGGTCTGGGTCCTGAGCTGGGCATCCAGGTTGGAAAGCGGCTCGTCGAACAAAAAGACCTTGGGCGATTTGACGATGGCCCGGGCCAGGGCCACCCTCTGCCGCTGGCCGCCGGAGAGGGCCTTGGGTTTGCGGTCCAGGTATTTTTGCATGTCCAGCATCTCGGCGGTCCGGGCCACCCTTTCCTTGATCAGGGCCTTATCCATCTTGGCCATCTTGAGCCCAAAGGCGATGTTATCAAACACCGTCATATGGGGGTACAGGGCGTAGTTCTGAAAGACCATGGCCACGTTACGGTCCTTGGGAGCGACATCGTTGACGATATTGTTGTCGATGTAAACACTGCCCTCGGTGATCTCCTCCAGCCCGGCGATCATCCTTAAAATGGTGGTCTTGCCGCAACCGGACGGACCTACCAGAACCAGGAATTCACCGTTCTTGATTTTCAGATTAACCCGGCTTACTGCTGTGACCTTTTTGTCATATACCTTGGTCAGGTTTTCAAGCAATACTTCAGCCATATTCTTTATCTCTCTATGTATTTTTAAGGAAAGCCGTTAATGGTGGCCTTTTTTACCGCAAAGGCGCAAAGAGATTATGTGATTCTCTATAACCGATCTATCCCTTGGTGTTCTTTGAGGTTTAAAATATCTTGTCATCCTGAGTACACTTCGAGGCATAACAGTTTGTTGGATGACAATTGTCGCCCGTCCAGCCTGCAAGGCGTGTAGTGATCTCAGAGCCTGCACTGAGGTTGGCAAAAATAAAACTTTCGAAGTGGTGACAATTTGCGGCGCGTCATCCTGGGGGCGGCATCTGGCACAACCTTTGAAGGATCTGCGCCGATATAGATTCTTCGGTTTGCATGGCACGCCGCCGAGCTCAGAATGACGAAAGGAAAAGTTCTTGCGACCTTAGCGTCTTAGCGGTGATTGAATTCCCACTGACCTCAATTATTACTTCGGCGGATAAATAGCGCAATGTGTCATTCCCGCACTTCATTGCATTCAGCATAAACTCCAGCGGGAATCCAGACGTGGATGCCCGTTTTCACGGGCATGACAACAAGGACGTTCAAAAAACGGGTAAGGTTTAGTGATCTATTTTATTGCCGGTGTATTAATCGCTCGGATTAATAATTGTTTACTTTGACGCTCAAAACATCCAAATAGAAATTGTTCTTATGGGTCACATCTAAGGTGCAACGGCACGTACAGCTTACAAAATCCTGATTTTTCTGGCTGGCTGTAAGATATTTTAACCAATAGCGGTCACCTGGCTGGCTGTATTTGGGCAAAAGTAAATTTTCAAACTCGCAGACCGGCGGCTGGTTGACCGGGCCGTACGGCGCCCGTGAAAGTATCTCCGGCAGGACCGGATCAATCTCATCCAGCCGGGTAAGTCTATGATCTATTTTCTCCGACGGCTTTGATTTTAGTATCAGGCCTTGATTGTTGATTCCATACTTTCTCAGGGCCTCGATCAGCTCCTTCTCCCGGCCCTCGATGACCGTGAAGCCGGCGGCCGGCTTGTGGCCGCCATGTTGGAGGAAAAATCTTTTCAGGTCGTTAAGCATGGCCACGAAATCGAACGGCTCGAATCCCCGGCATTCCCCGGCGGTCAGGCCGTTCTTGCGGCCCAGGATGATTACCGGGTGCCCGGTCCGGTCCCTGACTCCGCCGGCCACCGGCCCCACCAGGCTCCAGGGGATTTGATCATCAGCCAACACTTTAAGGGGATTGGGGTCGGCCAGAGCCTTTTCGGTCTTGGCCGCCACCTGGTCCTCCATCCGGTTCAGCCACAGCTGTTCCTCCGAGTACAACTCCTCCCAATGCCGGGAATCAAAATCACCCTGTAGCAGTTCCAGGGTTTCATGGCGGAACCCCAGGGAAATGCAGGAGGACAGCAGCCCCACATAGGTCTGGGAAATTATCCTGGGCGACAGACCCTGATCACTGGATATTCCCAGCAGATCGTTCAGTTTGCCGATAACTTCGTTGCCGTCGATGAATTCCAGCCCGTTCCGGACGATGTGCCAGTTCTCAGACGTCATCGGCACCCGGTCGGTAATGGTGGCCAGGGCGGCCCAGGCGGTCCGGTTGGGGTATTTTTCCAGCCAATCATCCGACGATTCCCCGTCCACCGCTGCCGCCAGGTACAGAGCCACTCCGGCTCCGGCCAGGTCCGGACTGGGCCGAAGGTCCTCCGGGATCTTGGGGTTGAGCAGGCAAAGAGCCCTTGGCAGCTGGGGAGGCAGTTCGTGATGGTCGGTTATAATAAGCTCCAGCCCTTTTGATGCGGCATACTCCGCCTCATCAAGGCTGGAAATGCCGGAGTCCACGGTTATCAAAAGCGACACCCCCTTAGCCAGCAGCTGGTCGATCACCTCCCGGTCCAGGCCGTAATGCGTGACGGACTTGGGGGGGATATAATAAATTACCTCCGCCTTGCCCCGCAGCGCATCCAGCATGATGGCGGTGCTGGCAATGCCATCAATATCGTCATGACCCCAAACGGCGATGCCCCGGTTATCCCGGCAGGCCTGGTTTATGACCTGGGCAGCTTTCTGCAGCGAAGCCCAGCCGGAGGGGTTCATCGCTTTAGGTATGATATCGGACTCCGGCATTCTAGAAGCTGATCCCCATGGTCAAGGCCTGGATGTTGCCCAGATCGCCGTATGAACGATAGCCGTAAGCCACGCTGAGATCCCGGCGGCCCAGTTTGTTTATCTCAATCCCAAAGCCCAGGGGAGATCGGTCGGTCAGTTCGGGAACTTTTTCGTATCCTATTTTCAAATTTAGGCTGGACAGCGGTGCGATCTCCAGCGAAAGGCTGGGATAGCCGCCCTCTTCTTTCCTGATATTATACTGCACCGAGCCGCTGACCTTGCCGTCAAGATAGGCCGCCCCGGCTCCGGCCATATATACCGTGTTCTGGGGATAGCGAATATCGTTGTTCTTGGGATAATTCGGCCCCAGATCCTTGACCATCAAACTGCCGGTGATCAGGCCCCTTTTATAGGTCAGGGCGATATCCGAGCTCCAGCCCCAGTCGTAGCGGTCCGGCAGGTTCAACCGGGAAGATTTCAAGGCCAGGCCCAGTCCCCAGGCATCGGCCATTACCAGCCCGTAGCCCAACCCCAGGTTACTGGCCTGCGACTGGACGGTGCCCACCGGCCGGCCGTCCTCCGAATACCCGGCCATGGTCCCCAGGGACCAGTAGCCCAGGCTGAAGGAGACCGTGCCGTACCTTCTGACCGGCAGCACGGCGCTGGCCGAGCCTCCGTATACATCCAGCCACCATTGGATCCCCGATGCCGAAAGCGTCCGGTATTTGATGAAGCCCAGGGATGACGGGTTCTGCATCAACCCCTGGGGTTCCCGGGATTGCAGGAAACATCCCTGGCCGAACACCACCTGTTCCGCAGTGGTGGGCAGGTTCCAGTAAAGCAACTGGGCTTGGGCTGTCTGGGCCAGCATGATGGCCCAGGCTATTATAACAAATCTTTTCATCGGGACACCATCGTTTTCCCCAGGGAGGTCCTGGTTTCGGTTGCGGATTTCTGTTCCAGCCGGATGAAGTAAACGCCGTTCATGACCTGGCGGCCCTTGGTATCCTTACCGTCCCAGTTGATGGGCTGGTCCGGCTGGCTTCCGGTTATCTCTTTTATTTTCCCGCCGGAAAGATCGTAGATAACAGCTTTAACCGAAGTGGCGGCCGGCATCGGTGTGAAAACAATACGGGCATAGTTCTTGATAGGAGTGGGCCAGGTGACCACCGGGCTTTTTTCGGAAACTCCATCTATATGGATCGGGCTGGTCCAGGCCCGGTCGCCGTCGATCTGCAGGGCCTTGACAAAATAATACACCGTGCCTAATCCAATATTCTTATCCAGCTCCCAGACGGTTTGGTTGGAGGCCGGGATCAAATTGAAGGTATCGGCCGGGATGCCGTTGGTATAAAGATACAGGCTTTTGAAGCTGGTGGAGGCCGAGGCTTCGATCGTTATTTTCACCTTGCCCTCCTGCCGTATGAAATGCTGGCCCTGGCAGCGGCCGTCGATGGTCAGCAGCAGGGCTATCCGGTCATCGGCCGGGCTGACCTCCATGGCGGTGGTGCGCCGGGCCTGCAGGGCCTCCAGGATGGCCGGCTTGGTAAGGGTATCGGCCCAGACGCCGGTCAAGGGAATATTGCCGTAGTAATTTACCCGGTTTCCCCAGTCCCGGCGATGATTGTCCTGGTTGGCCGAGGCTCCCACGTGCCAGCCCTTCTGCAGCGTCCGGAAATAGGCATCCTCGTAGAGCGAGCTGCTGTTGATGACTTCGATCAGGTCCATGGCCCGGTCATAATCCTGATAATAATAAAGGTCGTTGAAGTTGCTGTTCCATGACGAATCGGGATGGCAATACATGGCCGGGTAACCTTGTTCCAATATCCAGGAATAACATCCCAGCAGGTCGGTATTGTTGTAGGGCCACAACCCGGGAGCCTCCCAGATATTGATATGCCCGAACCCGGAGCTGCCGATGCTGCCCACCTCCTGTCCGGCCAGGGCCACGAACCGGCCCGGCGTGGTCATGGTATCGGCGATCAACCTGAGGTTCTGGTAATGCTCCGGGGTGATGGTGTAGCCCGCTCCCCCGTTATTATGTTCGGTCAGGGCCTGAATATCCACCTGGGCCACATCCCGGGCATAGGCGTAAGCGGTATCCGGGGTGCTTTCGCCGTCGGAATAGCTGGTGTGGGCGTGCAGGTTGCCATAAAAGCACTTATACTCGGCCCGGGCGGTGGCATTTAAGGCCAGCACCGACATCAGCAGTGATACAGAAAAAATATGGTTCATTTCAGCAGTGCTTCCCCTCCTTCCGATTTTCTTATCCGGCCCTCGATCCTGGCATCTACGGGCGATCTTTTCTTGACAAAGTCAACCATGGCCTGTCTCATCTGAATATAGGTATCCTCCCGGTTAGTCCCTTCCTGAAAGATCTTGTAATTGCCGCCGCCGGCTCCCAGGAAATTATTGGTGACCACTTTGTAGACCTTGGCAGTATCGATGGGCTGGCCGTTTATGGTAACACTGACCACCCTTTTCCAGACCGGTTTTTTGGTGTCGTAGGTCATCTGCAGACCTCCCACCTGGAAGATGGCGTGATAGCCTAGCACGCTGGTCTCACATACCTTTATCACCTGACTGCCGGTCAGGTCCATGGTCACCAGATAGTTGCCGAAGGCGTCCACCTTATAGATGCTGCGGTAGGTTATCTCGCCTTTTATGATGTCCGCCTTGATGCCGGCCGAGTTCTGGAAAGCGATGTCGGCCCCGGTGGCATCCATCATGGCATTGCAGACGAAGTTGCCGATGGCGCTCTCCTTGTCGCCCCCGCCGCGTTTGATGTCGGCCAGGGCCTGGCCCACCGGCTCGTCAAATCCCTTTTCGGCCCGGGCCGCGCCTTGGGACACTATCCTGTCCACCGTGGTGTCACGGGGCACCGCTTCGGTAAACAATTCCTTCAATTCGCTGTTGTACCCCACGATCTGCTTGGTCTCAGGGTCTATCAACAGTTCCAATTTCCCGATGCTAGTCAAATTCCCGAAGGTCTGGACGATGATGGTGTGATGCTTGGGATCCTCGTAAGCCTGGCGCAGGCCGGTATGGCTGTGGGATCCGATGATCACATCGATGCCCGGCACGGTGTCGGCGATGGCCTTGTCGTGGCGGAAGCCGGTAT
This sequence comes from Candidatus Edwardsbacteria bacterium, assembly GCA_018821925.1. Taxonomy (NCBI): domain Bacteria; phylum Candidatus Edwardsiibacteriota; species Candidatus Edwardsiibacteriota bacterium. The sequence goes on along the minus strand of JAHJLF010000067.1, from coordinate 31,636 downwards.
GCAGCAGGCCGATGATCATATCGACTTTTTGAGCTTTAAGGGAATCCACCATTTGTTTGGCAGTGGCCGACTCCTTGGCGATTTCCAGCCCCTGGATATGCTCGGGGGTGGACATGCCCCGCAGGTAATGGGTGATCAGGCCGAAGATGCCGATCTTCAGGCCGGCCCGTTCCAGGATGATGTAAGGTTTGAGATAGTCAACCGTTCTCCCAGTGGCGGAATCCAGCAGGTTGGCCCCCAGCATCGGGAATTTGGCCGCCGAGATCAGGTCCAGCAACACCTCCTGGCCCTTGTCGTAATCGTGGTTGCCCACCGTCATAACATCGTAGCCCATCAGATTCATAAAATCTATTACCGCCTGCCCCTTGGTAAATTCGCCCAGCGGCGTCCCCTGGAAGATATCGCCGCCCTCCACCAGCAGAAAGCCCCATCCGTTCTGCTCGGCCCTCTGGCGTTCCTCTTTGATGATGGTGGCCACCGCCGCCGCGTTGCCTATGGGGGGCGGGAAATTGGGATTGATCCACCAGGCTTCCTCCTGGGGCAGGTGGCCGTGAATGTCGTTGGTATGCAGAATGACCAGGCGCTGCCACTCTTTGGCCAGCGCGGTCCCACCTATCAAAAGGATCAGGGACGCAATAATGATATTTATACTCTTGAACATAATCTTACTTCAGCGAAAAGGTTAACATCAGGTCGGCCATGGTCTCGGACACCGTGGTTCCGCTGGAGGTGCCGAAGGCCTGTCCGTAATTATAGGTCCGGCGCCCCACCCCGGCGGAGATACCGCTCCTAAGATTGGAAACCAAGATCTCGGTGCCGAATCCGGCCCGGGCCAGCCCGATGGACGATGAACGGTAGGAATTGGTAAAGGACACTCCAAAATAAAGGGGCAGATTGTTTTTCATACGGTGGGATATTCCAAAGCTGTACTTATTCACCGGGACCAGCGGTTCGTAGGAGAACAGGTTGTCCTCCAGATTCTGCCAGGGGGTATGCTCGTATTCCAGGCAGACGGTGGCCGGAAATTCATTGGATGGCCGGTAGGTTGCTCCCAGGGTAAAGCTGCTGGGCAGCCCCACCTTCTGGTTCTGGCTGATGGAAGTATCGTTATCGCTATAGGATAATAGGCCCTCCACCCGGGCGCTGCTTTTCCAGCTTATCCCCAGATTGATTCGTGAGGTCAGCTGTCCAAAAGCCCCGGCCGAAAAACGGTAGCCCTTGTAATTGTGCTGATACCCAATGCTGATGTCGGTGTATGTCGGGTCTTCAAAATTTTCGGTGATGGTAAGCCTGGGGTCACCCGATAGCCTGGTCAATCCCAGTCCGGCTGAAAAAAAGGAAAGCGGCTTCACCGCCAGGGCTCCGCTGTATCCGTAAACGGCTCCCTCCTGAATCTGCTCATACAGGCTGGTCAGATAATAAAAGGCATCACGCTCCTCCGCCTTTAATCGGTAGTTGAAATCGTATTCCCGGCTGAGGCCGAAACCCAAAGCCATCTTGGGTAAACCCCGGAAGCTGGAGGCATACGATACCTCGGCGCCGTGGAGGTTGTAATCGGTCTGATCGTTGATGGCCGTGGTTCTGAGGCCGACCGAATTGGCGTAGGAATCAAACACCTCGATGGAACGATATTCCCGACGCCAGTTGACGCCGGCGGTAAGCTGGGCCTCCAGGCCGTCGGTCTCGGCTATCAGCGCCGGATTGACCAGCAATCCCTGTCCGGGAAGGGCTACCCCCTTTAGGTTCATGGCCATTCCGATGGCGTTATAGCTGGATGCCGGCGACCCATAGGGGGTGTATTCCAACAATCCGGCCCGGGCGCTACCGAATGCTGTAAAAAAACTTAACGCCACCAGCAATGTTATTTTTCCTGTTGTTTTCATCTATATCTCCTTTGGATGATTTCTTTTATATTTTCCGGTTACCATCTGAAATCCAGTTGCAGGTCCACCTTCCACAGGTCGCGCCGGTCGGTGAAATCCTGCACCACCTCGGCCGGCAGTGCGGTGTAATAATAGACATAATCCGGGCCGTAGATGTTGTTGAAGTTATACCTGCTATCCTTACCCCGCAATCTGAGCCTGGCCTGGAGATTGTCGGACAGGCGGTCGGACACCGATATGAAATATTTCATGCCGTCGCCGTCCAGAAAGTCTATCCCGGCGTCCTCGAATATCCACTGGGACATGGCATCGGTCCTCCAGCTGGCGATACCGGCCTTGATGTCCCAGTTGGGGGAGAAATTATGCTGCCAGTTCGAGGCCACATAGACACCGCTCATCAGGGTGTTGCTGCCGTACAATGTCGAAGGGGTCAGCCGGACCTCGCCGTAGCGCAGTTCCACATTGAAATAATCACGATCCGTCAGGGTGCAGAAGGTCCTTAAGGTGGTTTCCCGGGTGTTGGATTTGGTGGCCTCGGCGCTCTTGGGCAGGTATTTGGTCTGGTACTTCTGTTTCAGCCTGAAGCGCAGGGGAAACACCGGACGGTACTCCAGCTCGCCCTGGAACCGGACATTGTCCAGCCCGTAGGCCAGGTTTCTCCAGAAGTCTATATAGGCCCGGGTTATGGTAAACTGGCGATTGATCTGCCACCGGGTCTCGATATAGGTGCCGTCCTCGGCCTTGGGCGCCGGATAATTGACCAGCTGTTTGTAGACCGGGTCGATCAGGCGGTATTCCTTCTCCAGAATGGTATCATCGAACTTGGTCTGCTCTGAGAAGCCGCGGGAATAGGGATTATCGTAGTCCACATCGTAATGGCGGCGCAGCAGCAGCAGATACAGGGTCTCGTATTGCAGGTGGGTCTTCCACAGATAGGCCCAGCCGCCGCTGTTAAGGTGGGCCAGCTCCCCCTCCACCGACAGGTTGTCCACCACCGTCCTGAAATTGCCGGATTTTATACCCCGGACATTCCCCGACCACAGCTGGGTGAAATTGGGATCAGACAGGTCGTTCTTGTCTCCCGGCAGGTCCAGCTCATAGGGGTCGGGCCGGAAGGTCTTGTCGTACTTGCATTCAAAGGCGGTAAAGCCCAGGCTGGTGCCCACCGGCAGAGACATGGTGCCGGAGAGGTCCCAGTTCAGGTTCATCCCGTAGGTCTTTTCGTTGAACACATCCCGGTACCAGGGGTATCTGGGGGACGGAGTAAAATACACATTGACCGTGCCGTCCCGGTTCAGTATCCCGTCCTTCTGATCGGATGAAAAGAAAAAGGTCGGCTTGATGTTCCAGATGCTGGACTGAACCGCGGCGCCCCGCAGGGCGAATTCCTCATTTGAAGTGATGTCTCCGAAAACCCCGGCCCCGCGGGAGAAACGCCTTACCATGGATTCGTCGGCCGACCAGCGGTTATCCATGGCCAGACCCTGCCCGAAGGTCAGGCGGTAGTTGCCGATGAAAAGCTTGTCTATGGGCGCCATGTCATACAGGGCAACATAGGCCTTGGTAAAGCCCTCGGTCTCATAGGGCTCCTTCTGATGATAATACCCCAGCTTGAAATCCCCGCCCAGGTCCATCCTCAAGCGGTTCTGAACTGCCAGATTATTCCGGGCATATTTCAGTTGGTCGTACTCGGATTGCAGGCGGCTTTTCAGCTGGGCTATTTCCGGCTCGGTCCAGCCGTGCTGGCCCAGTATCTTATCGGTGGTCACGGTATCATAACTGGCGGCGCCGGGTACGAAGGCCAGCAGTGCGGAATTCAACGAGGCCGCCTGATACCTGAAATCATCCTCGTCGCCCGGGTCGAGCCGGTCATCCGAGGTCAGCCGGACCCGATAATTGCCGTCAAAATAAAATTTTTCCTCCTTGGGGGAGACGGTCACATAGTTCCTCATATTGGTAAAGCCGTACCGGGACAGGCCGTCTATGTTGCGCTGTAACGTCCGCCAGTCCTTGATCCGGCCGGAATATTTTATGTGCCGGGCCACGGCGGCCGCATCTATGGGGGATACATTCTGAAGGGTCAGCAACTGGTCGATGGAAGCCCGGTTGATGTCCATGGGGTGGAGCAGCAACTCCTCCCACTCGTTGACTGCCCCGTAGCCCGGGGATTCCTCGGAGGCCAGCCTGTCCTGCAGTTTGGCGATATATCTGGTGACCGTGGAGGTATCCGAGGAGGGGAATACGGCCACCTGTTGGCGCAGTTTTTTAAGCTGGGCCGGGGTCATCCCGGGAACCTCCATCAACTGGTAGAAACTGGTGAATGCCCCGCGCTCAAAACGGTAGGTATAAATATTCTCGGCCAGTTTTGCCGGAATGCCTTGCAGGCCGAATATCTCCTCCCGGGTGGCCCGGTTCAGGTCAAGCTGTATGCCGGAGCCCACCGTCAGGGTGTCGTCCGGTAAAATATTGGCCTGCGTTTCCTGATAAAAATCCACCTGCTGGGCGGAGGCCGGACAAACCAGAATGGGCGCCGCCAGCAAAATGAAAATTATCATTTTATAATTTAACTTCATTGGCATCACCACTTATAGCCCAGGGCGAACTGATGGGTCCCGGGCAGGGCCTGGTGCCCGCCCTCGAAGGCATAGCCCACCAGTATCCCCCTGGCCTTCACGCCCAGGCCCATGGAATATAGGGTCAACTGGCCTTCGTTCAGGATGCCGGCCCGTAGGGCCAGCTTATCCTGCCACAGTTCATATTCGGAGCCCACCTTATAGCGGGTTATCCGGCCGGCATCCTTCCCGGCCTCTATCGAGGCCAGCACCCCGCTCAACGGAGCATAGGAAAGGCCGATGCTCACTCCGCTGGGAAGGTCGTATTGATATAATTTTCCCAGGCTGGGATGGTTCAGGTTATGCCCAAAGCAGCCGATCCTCCAGCTGCGGTATACTTTGGCCAGCAGGCCGATATCAACCCCCATGGTCATGGCCGAGCCGAAGCGCTCCTGCCACAGCCGGTAGAAATTAAAATTATAACCGAAGGCCAGCTGGCGGTTGAGGTCGAACCCGTGGGACAGGGTCACCGTCTGGTCGGTCTCCAGGTCGCATCCCACCTGCTGGGCCGATATCGCCGCCCCGCCCCATTTGCCGAAGCTGCGGCCGATGGTGGCCGTCTGGTTGGTGAGGCCGGCCACCCCCCACAGCCGCTTGGCGTAGACCGAAGCCTGCCAGGAGTCCAGGCTGGACAGCCCGGCCGGGTTCCACCTGACGGCGTCTATGTCATCGGCCACTGCAGTATAGGCCCCGGACATGCCGCTGGGCCGGATGCCCACCTGCCAGTCCTCGAAAGCCGCCCGGGCCGTTCCCAGGGCCAGGGCCAGAATAAATATGATGGCTAAAATCTTTTTCATATCTGCATCCTTCATTTCAATGGCGTGCCCAGCACGATTATCTTGGTTTTATCGGAGATGCCCCCTTCGGCGGTGACGCTTCTCAGGTGGGCGATATACATTCCGATATTGGTCCGGCGGTTGGAATTATCGGTTCCATTCCAGTAATAGTATTGATGCCCGCCAGGCACATTGTTCAGGCAGGTCTTTACCAGCCGTCCCTTCAGATCGTATATCCGCAGGGTCAGATGATCGGTATCCGGAGCGTTGATCTCTATAATGCCCACCTCGCCCCATTCCGGTGAGAATGGATTTGGCTTAACCGAAACGATCTGGGAGGAAGCCGAAGCAGCGGTGGAATCAAACAAGACCTCGATATCGGGCGGATACAGCACCCCGTTGTAAAAATAATCCTGGGCGAACCTGGGAACCAGCTGGTAGCCGCTGTTATAAGGGAACTCCTTGTCGTATTGCGAGACTATCCCAGTGACCCTGACCTTGGCGCCGTAGGTCATCGGACTCATGTCAAATCCGCTGATCTCGACTATCCTGACCGCGATAGGGGCGTTTCCGTTTCGCATCTCCATGTTGTATCCGCCGCCGGCATAGGCCGGAATACTGCTGATGGTCCCCTCCACCGAGGCCAATTGGCCCTCGATGGTTTCGCCCAGCAGTTGGTTGTAGATCATCATTCTGGGGCTGACCGGCTGGTCGGCCCAGTCCCACAGGGCGATCTGGGCTGCCGTGCTGGCCACCTCGGTGACCCCGTTGTATTCAGTTACCTTTCCTGTCACCACCGCCCGGCGGCCCAGCACGAACTGGCCCTTGGTGCCGCCGTAAACATTTACTCCTCCGGTGCCGTCGTCCAGATACCAGCTGGCAGTGCTGGCGGTGGAGCTGGTAAAATACATGTCCGGACCGCTGACTATCCCCTCCACTGTCACCGTCTGCCCCACCAACAGCGGGGTGAACCCATCAGAGCCCGGCTTTTGCACCTCGGCAATCCTGGTGGGATTAAGAAGAGTGACAAAGCTGAAGCTAATATCGTCCAGGCTGTCATTGGAGGCCGTCCCGTTCTGGTTGCCGTCCAGATAGAAACCCAGAGTGTCGCGCAGGGAATGCGATATCCAGACCGATACAGTCTCTCCCGCGGAGAAGGCGGCCGTGGGGATTAGCCTGATCGAGTAATCAGCGCTGTTGTAACTTAGGGAGAGATCATGGGCCGCTGAACTGCTGCCGTTAACCGAAAAATTTGCGACAATTATGGTGGCCTGATCCAGTGGTTTGTCAAAATTCAGCCGGATGCCCACCTGAGTGGGAACATTGATGTTGCCTTGGGCCGGCAGCGAGGAAAGCATCTTTACCGGTTTGAACTGGACTATGTCCCGGGGGAAGCGATGCTCGATCTTCCAGCCGAATGACGAATGGAAAATGCCCTGGACCCGTATCAGACTGTCGCCGATGACCGGGGTATAGCCCATGTGCGAAAGCGAATCAAGAAAGTCGTCCATGATGCAGGGGCCGCTGCCGTCGTTAACATCCCATTCATAATAGCTGTTGGGCAGACTGGTCACATTCACCCGGTTGGTGGCCACCAGCACCCCCTCGTAGGCTTCGGCATTGGGATTGTTGCTGGATAAGCTGTCGGTGGGCAGGACCACCGGATCCGGCACCAGGGTGCCTTTCTTGAGCAGCTGGAAGCCGCTGACCGGGGAGATCTCGGTCAGCCCAAAATATTCGATGACCGTTCCGCTGACCTTCACCGAATCTCCCTCCTCGGGGAAACGGTCGCGGTCGTAACAGTAGACCCCGTTCCAGGGGCCGGTGCCGTCCTGGATAAAGTACATGCCCTTGCTGTTGCCCACCCGCACCACTCCGGTGACCACTCCGCTGACGGTGACATTCTGTCCGCTGTAGGGCGAATTGCCCGAGGGGTCGGTGGTGTACTGGATATCGAAAACAGTCAGGTTGGGGTTGTTCCGGGTGCTGAAGGAAAATGAGGTGTCCCTGAGGGCATTGCCGGAGGAATCGGTCAGGGACGGCAGAATGCCGACCGTCACCGTGTCCCGCAGCAAAAAACTGTCCAGGGGCTGAATGGTCACCCTGGTGTTGCCGTTGGATAACACCGGGGTTTTTATCCGGTAACGGGCGGCGCGGCGCCCGGTCAGGAAGAATGCCGCGGTATCCACCGTTGACGGCAGCAGCGCTTCGCTGAAATTGACCGTCACCGAAGATGAGACCTGAACATTGATCTGACCGTCGGTTGGCACCGTCGAAAGCACCAGGGGCGGCGTGGTGTCCGGCACAAAGGTCTGGAACTGCCAAACGTAGGGGACCGCCAGGTTCTCCCCGGCCGTGTCGACGATGGCGGTAGTCAGGGTAACGGTAACGGTATCCGCCAAAAGCAGACTGTCCCGAACATAATAGGTGTAGGTGGTGCTGTTGGCCGCCGGCCGGATAGAATCGGCCGGATAGTAGGCCTGCCGTTTTCCGTTTACCATAAAGCTGGAGGTGTCCATAGTAGTCCAGTTCAGGGGCCGATCGAAGGTTACCGAGACCATGGCCTGCGGCAGAACACCGGAGGCCCCGTTGGCCGGTGTGGTGCTGAGGACATTAGGTCCGGTAGGATTTGTTCCGGAGATGTCGGCCCATGAAGTGCCCACCCGGAATCCGTCGATATCGGCATTGGGGGTGGCCAGGGCCGGCGGGCCGGCGGTATATCCCTGCCTGATAGCCACCCGGCCGATGTCGGTCACGGTGGCGGCGGCGGCCTGCTCAATGTCGGCCACCGGCTGGGAGCCGCTTAATGTCGGGTTGATCCACAGCCAGCAATGATCGGGATTCAGTTGGTAGGCCATGACAACCAAATAGGTCACTCCGGGGGTAAGATTGTTGGTCAGCCAGACAGCTTCGGTGTTGCTGGAGGTGGCCCGGATGCCCAGCTGGTAAGTGCCGGCGGCGCTTCCCAGCCGGATGGTGATCCGGCCGACATAGGAGGTAATGGAGGCGCTGGGCAGCAGGGAAACAAAATAATCCCCGGTGGTGCTGCTGTTGGCCGTCAGTCCGGTGGTGTTGGCCAGATTCAGCAGGAAGCCGATATGAGTGGTGCTGCTGGCTCCCTGGGTGGCGAACTGGCGGTAGACATCCTCTGCCGAGGTGGTCGCGCTGACGACGGCGATCTTATTGCCGGTTCCGGATGACAGGTAATCGGTGTAGCTGAGGCTGCCGGCGGTTACCGAAACATAGTTGCCGGTCCCGGAGAAATCGACCCAATTTCCGCCGCTGACGTTGGCCCCCCCTCCGTTGTCGGTCAGCTGCCCGACGGCGTAATCGAAGTTCTCCTCCATCAGTAGAGTGGCTCCCGATCCGGCGGCCATCAAAAACAGCAGCGGTACGGTCAGCAGCACCCTTTGCCAGGTCTTAGTTAAGGACATGTTGTTTCCCTTCCTGATTTATAAAATTTTCTATATGAGGCTTCTGAAAAATATATTTTTTGCCGCGCTTGCGCGCCTGCCGTTGGCCGAGTGGCCGTTGTCTCGATACGCTTTAATGCTACTCGACAACCGGCAGTATCGAGGCCAGGCAGGCACGAAAACACTGAATTTTTGAAACAATATCCCTGTAAAAGATCAGTTTCAGGGTTCTTCCCTTTATATTTTCAGTGTTTCCGTGGTTAATTTAGAAGAGGTTTCTATCCTACTGGCATCCGGGGCTTGCGTAATTTCCAAACCAAACCCAGCGATGATAATGCCAAAATGACGACCAGCACGATCAGCATCACCCAAGGGGTGCCGCCCTCCACTCCCTGCTGCTGGTTTATCTTTTTGGTAGCCTTGTGCAGAGCCTCGGCCGGAGTTTTGAATCCTTTCAGAGCCGGCTGTAATCCATCCTCATCCATTATGGAGCGGCCGATGTTCCAGACCACCTCGTTGGGCTCGGGGTGGGCATAGTTCAATTGCTGGTAGGCGCTCTCTAATCCGGGGTATCTGGCAAATTTCTCTTTTAAACTTTTCTCATTCAGGGCGGATCTTCTGACCGGCAGGTAGCTGGTCTCGGCCGACCAGCGGGCGGTATTTTTTGGCTCCATCATCCACCGGACCAGTTCCCAACCGCGGGCCATCAACTCCTCTTGGGGCTTACGAAACATGATTATATTGGTGCCTGACAGCACTACTGCCCGCCTCTTTTTCATCGGCAAGGGTGCTATTCCCATATTAAAGGGAATATTCTGCAATGCCATATAAGCCAAAGAGGCCGAAGAGCTTTGAATCATGGCCACTCGCCCTGACAGGAAGTCGTTTTGGTGTTCAAACCCGGTGGTTAGAAAGGCCACTTTATGTTTGTAGATCAGGTCCACCAAATATTGCAGGGCCTCGATCCCCTCCGGGCTGTCGAACACTACTTTTTTCCCATCCGGAGAGAATATCTCCCCGCCGTTCTGCAGCACCAGACACTGGAACATCCAGGCCGCACCGGTTGGGAAAGCAGTGCCCCACTGTTCCGGGGTGCCGTCATTGTTGGTATCCAGGGTGAGCTTTTTGGCGGCTGCTATGAATTGGTCCCAGGTGGCCGGAAATTTCTCCGGATCCAGTCCGGCTTTGGCAAACAGATCCTTGTTGTAATAATACACCGGAACGCTTTTGTTGAACGGCATACTGGTAAGTTTTCCGTTCCGGGAGCATTCGGCCAGCATCACCGGGAAGAAATCCGACAGATAACTGGTATCTCCCATTTCGGCAATGTAATCGCCGAAAGGCTTTACCGCATCCTTCTCCAGCAACTGGCTGGTCCAGGCCTCGTACGACTGGGCCAGCAGGGGCTCGTTGCCGGCCGCCACCGAGGCCATCAGCTTCTGGGACAGAGCCGTATAACTGCCCATGCTGATGGGATCAATCTTCTTTCCGGGATTGGCCCGGGTGAAATCGGCCACCATCGAGTCCAACGTTTTGCCCAGAGGCCCTCCCATCACATGCCACAACACCACTTGGTCATGTGATTGCGATTGGCAACCTCCCAGCGCCAGGATCAGCAGCAATATCGGGATTATATATTTTTTCATATTGTCGGTAGTTAGTGACCTATAATTTATAACTCAACCCTGCCCTTCTCTTGGTAAGAGAAGGAATTGTCTGAAGGCCGTATCTTCACTGGTAATGCAGGCGCAAGATGAGTTTCGGAAGCATGTAAAATATATTTTCGTGTATTTCGCGGGTAACGTCCTATTCCTTCAGCCCGCTGGAGACGAAGCTCTGGTTGATCTGTTTCTGGGCAAATATATAGAAGATCACCAACGGCAGGATTATCATGGTGGAGGCGGCCATCAGCAGGGGCCACATGGATCCCTGCTCCTGGGAGAAATAGGCCAGCCCCACCTGAAGTGGGCGCATGCTTTCGCTGTTGGTCACGATCAGCGGCCATAAAAAGCTGTTCCAACTGCCGATGATGGAGAACAGGCTGATGGTCACCAGCACCGGCTTGGAGATCGGCAACAGGATATGCCAGATGAATTTAAGATCGTTGGCCCCGTCCATCTTGGAGGCTTCGTAGAGGCTCCAGGGCACGCTCTTGAAATGCTGCCGCACCAGAAAGATGGAGAAGATGTTCACCGTCCAGGGGACGATCAGGGCATAAAAAGTGTCCAGCCATCTCAGCTTGGCCAGGATCACGTAGGCCGGCACCAGGTACACCGGCTGGGGGATCATCATCATCCCCAGCATGGCCAGAAAGGTCAGGTCCCGCCCCTTGAAATTCTTGAATGAGAAGGAGAAGGCCGCCAGGGTGGATGTGGCCAGCACCCCGGCCAGGGTCAGCACCGTCATGATGATGGTGTTCAGGAAATACCTCAACAGCGGTATCTGGCGCCAGACCTCCAGGTAATTCACCAGTTGGAGCCGGGCCGGGAATATCCGCGGTGGTATCAGCAGGGATTCCGGCTGGGTCTTGAGCGAGGTCAGGATCATCCAGACGAACGGGAAGATCATCACCAGCGAGATCGCTGTCAGCAGGATATAGACGATTAATTTAGTTTCGGTTCTCTTCACTTTTATATGTTTCCAACTTTATATTTTATGAATTAAATCTGACAAGCATCGTCATTCTGAGCCCGGCAGCCTGCCGAGCTGTCCGAAGAATCTCAAATCAGTTGGCGCAGATCCTTCATATGCCTGAAGTGACTGTCTTCTCAGGATGACGCGCCTCATATACTCTCTTCTGTCTACTGTATACCATATACCCATACGACTACCATGCTGTTTAATCATTGATAATGCACCTTTGATTCCAGCACCTTTCGCTGAACTATGGTCAGGGCCAGGATGATCAGGAACAGCACGAAGGCCACCGCGTTGGCATAGCCCATCTGCCAGTCGGAGAAACCCTTTTCATAGAGGTAATAGACCAAAGTGCGGGTGGTGCCCAGCGGATTGCCTCCCACCGGACCCTGCATGGCATATATCTGGATGAAGACCTGAAATGAGGTGATAGTGCTCATCAGCAGCACATAGAAAGTGATGGGCGAAAGCATCGGCCAAGTAACATGCCGGAAGGAGGCCCACTTCCCCGCCCCGTCTAACGAGGCCGCCTCGTAGTAATGCTCGGGAATGGACTGCAGGCCGGCCAGAAAGATGATGATATTGTATCCCAATGAGTGCCAGATGCTCATTATTATTATGGCGCACAGGGCCAGGCTGGGACCGGCCATGACCCCCGGCAGGTTGACACCCAGGGGGCCCAGCAGAATATTCATTATTCCAGCCGGCTCCTCCAGCCACAGCGAAGGTTTGACGCCTATGAAGGATAGCGCCTGGTTGGCCAGACCCAATCTGGGATTGAATATCCATTTCCAGACCAGGGAGATGGCCACGGTGGAGGTTATCACCGGCAGGAAAAGAGCCGTCCGGTACAAGGCAGTGGCTTTTATCTTTTGATTTATCAGAACGGCAATAAAAAGGGCTATGAACAGACTGGCCGGGACCACTCCCAGCACAAAGTAAACGGTATTTAAAAGGCTTTGCCCGAAACGGCTGTCGCTGAACAGGTAGATATAATTTCCCAGCCCCAGAAATTTCCTGGCCCCGGCCAATCCCCAGTCGAACAGGCTCATCCATAGAGCGTACAACATGGGGGTCATCCGGAATGTCAGGACGATCACCAGAGTAGGCAGCAGGAACAGCCAAGGAGAGAGACGGGATATTTTCTTAAAGGCTTTATTCATATATATTTTATAGATAATAACCTATAAAAGCATCAGTGTCAATATACATAAAAAAGAGGAGAGTATAATAATTTCTCTCCTCTTTTCTATGCAATATATCTTATTTTAGAATGAGCATTCTGCGGGTGGAACTGCGGCTTCCGTCAGTCAGATTGTAGAAATAAACCCCGTTGGGAAGCGCTTCGCCCCTTTGCCCTTTCAGGTTCCAGCTGATGCTGTGCTGTCCGGCCGACATCTGTCCGCTGTAGACGGTGGCCACCTTCTGGCCCAGCACGTTGAACACCGACAGGTCAACCTTGCTCTGATTGGCCAGACTGAAAGAGAACCGGGCATCGCGGCTGGCCGGGTTAGGCGAGCAGGGCAGCAGGCTGAAAACAGCCTTGCCGGGCAGCGGCTGTCCGGTCACCCCGGTCGGACCATGGTTGATCACATCGGCCGAATCCCGCGGCATTATTTTGAAATTAGAGTATGTATAGTTTAGAATGCCGGTCACTGTCACGCTGTCGACTCCGAAGACGGGCTTAGCATAATAGATTCCGTTGCTATTGCTGGAATTGTCAATCATAAGGGTATCGATTCCCCGGCAGACCGCCCATTCGCCGAAGGTCGGACTCATCCAGGTGGTATCGGTGCTCAGGGCCTTGGGAACCCTGACCAATACACCCTCAAAGGATTCAGCATTGGCTGCCCCGGTCTTGACATCGGACAGCTGAACATCGGTGACTGCCGGGACGGTGCCTGTGCCCAGAACGGTCACCAGCGAGGCGCTGATCTGAGTGCGGTCGTTGTATTCCTGGACTGTGCCGCTGACCGAAACCGAATCCCCCCGGTTGACGGGGGTGTTCGAACTGACGGTGATGCCATGCCAGGCGCCGGCCGCATCGGCCATGGCGAATCCGGTGAATTCAACCCATTTGGCGGAGGTGACAATACCGACGGTGATAATATTAGAATCGGTCAGAGCCCCGCCGTTCTGAATTTCATAAATGGTGTGCGGGGTGTAAACCACCGCCCCGCCGTTGGTGGCACCCGGGGTGGGTGTGGCCATATCGGCCCAGTCAGTAACCTGGTCACTGTCGAATCCGTTGGGGGACCTCCCAATGGAATGGCCGGCAGGTGCATCGCTAACTCCCGGACTCCAGCCGTAAGCGCCGTATTTTATCCATGTCGGCCATGATGTTGACACCGTCCCCCAATTTACTTCATCAATTACTGTTCCGATTGAGTTTACCATTACCAGGATATCGGCACTATTGCCCAGGCCGTAGCCAGTACTGCCCGAACGGGTGTCGCCAAAACTACCGGAGGTCCAGGCATAATAATTTGTTGCTGATGGGAAGTAAGTTAGAAAACTGTCCACATTGCAGACAAAGGCAATATATTCACCAGCGGCGATAACTACTGATGGAAAAGTTTCGCCAATGCTATCACCGTTGTCACACAGCACCCAACCCGTCAGGTCAACATCATCGCCGGTGGGGTTGTACAGCTCTATCCATTCGCACAAACTATCAGTTCCCCCAGAAGTAGGGTCATACTGCACTTCGTTGATCAGGATCTGGGCGTTGACCGAGGCTGCCGCCAGCACCAGAATCAAAGCAAACACTGTTTTTTTCATTTCCAAACTCCCCGTTTATTATTGAATTATTTAGTTACCATCCAAGGGTTCATTATGCCACTTTTATTTTGGTTTGTCAAGTTAAGAATTGATAAAATTTTATACCCCGATACCTGTGAGGGATACAGAATGTTGTGGTCAGTGCGGCAAAGAATACCGTATGCGGTATGTTGCTGCGAGCGGGCAGATTTGCCCGTTTTCCGGGTGTTTCCCACCAGAGGCGGACAAGCGTGGGCAATAACCCCGTAAATAAAATGGTACCCCTGGGCCGATTCCCCGCTGGCAGCATAAATACCCCAGTGCCTGACAATAGTCCGCCGCAGGAGGGCTGTATTACTTTTCAGTCGTGCGACGGCGGGGCCGCCGCCGCTTGGCATATTTCATGACAGCAGGAGGAGAACGCCGACACCACCGATTTATCGGGGTGCTCTATCCATCTTCAATATAAAGAGCAACGGGTAATAAATGGTACCCCTGGGCCGATTCGAACGGCCGACACACGGTTTAGGAAACCGTTGCTCTATCCATCTGAGCTACAGGGGCACGTAATATCCGTCTATGTTTTCAAATTTTGTCATATTATAGCAAAACCACTGCCATATTTCAAGCCTGAAAAAGGGACGGCCCGACCCTGTATTTGCCCTTCCATCAATGGTGACATCCAGTATTTAGAGCGAAGCTCCAGAATATCCGGTTTAACCGATAAGCTCCTTTATCTTTTCAGTCAGTTCGTTTATCCGGAACGGCTTGGTAAGGTAATAGTCGGCGCCGGCCGCCATTCCGGCTTCGATGTCCCGGCCGCTGGTCTTGGCGGTCAGCATTATGACCCTGATGTCCCTGGTGTCCGGCGAGGCTTTGATCCGGCGGCAGACCTCTATGCCATCTATCCCCGGCATCATTATATCCAGCACCATCAAATCGGGATGCAGCGACCCGGCCTCCCGGAGGGCCTGGTCGCCGTTGACTGCCTGAAAAACCTGATAGTTCTGGCGGGTCAGCAGTTCCGTGATCAGGAACAGGACGTTGTTGTCGTCATCGGCCACCAGTATTTTTTTCATTGCCTCCATAGCTTACCCCAAAAAATGATTTTAAATTCCATCAGCCGGGTTGCCGCATTCCAGGGCGGCCTTGACCTTCTCCTTCAGTTCGGCCAGATTCACCGGCTTGGTGATATAGGCGGTGATACCGGAGGTGCCCACCACGTAATCGTCCTGCAGATGTTTGTAGGCCGAGCAGATTATCACCGGCGTGTTCTTTTTAAGCTCCCGGATCTTCTCCACCACCTCCAGGCCGTTCATCTCCGGCATCTTGATGTCGAATATCAGCAGGTCGAATTCTTCTTTTAATATTTTCCGGAGAGCCTCCCGGCCGGTGGCTGCGGTGGTAACCTGGTAGCCCTCTTCGCCCAGCACCTCCTCCAACAGCAGCCGGATGTTGGCCTCGTCGTCCGCCACTAAGATCTTTTTCATGTCCTCTCCTTTATGATTTATTTTGTTCCTCCAGCGACTAAATACAGCAATATGTCATTCCCGCACCGGCGGGAATCCAGGGTTTTTCACCGCAGAGGCGCGGAGATTTTATATGGACTACGTGTCATTCCCGGCTTGACCGGGAATCCAGGGGGTTGTTTTGCCGCAGAGGCGCTGAGATTTATAATATACTTTTTAGTGCCTGCCAGTCGGAGCCTTGGCGGAGGCTGGTCATTCCTGCGAAAGCAGGAATCCAGACCTTTTCTGGATGCCCATATTCATGGGCATGACAACATGGGTTATTGGCCAATTTGAACGCCGAAGTAATTATTACTTTGGTGTTGCCTCGGCTGTATCCAACTGCTTGTTCAGGGGCAAAAATAACGTGAACTTTGTCCCCCGGCCTATCTCGCTTTCCACATTGATATGCCCCTGATGCTCTTCTATAATCTTCTGAATGATGGCCATCCCCAGCCCGGTGCCGGCCTGTTTGGTGGTAAAGAACGGTTTGAAGATGGAGTCCAGATTCTCCGGCGGGATGCCGCAGCCGTTATCGGATACGGTCAGTTCAACCCCCTGGCCCTCGGAGCCAGTCTTCTCGATGGCCGCTATCTCAATCCGGCCGCCGTCATTGATGGCCTCGATGGCGTTATTGGTCAGGTTTAAAATGACTCTCTCCAGCCTGACCGCATCGCCATGAATGGCCGACAGGGATGCGGGGATGTTTTTCGCTAGCTGGATATTCTTTTCCGCCGCCCTGGCTTTTTTGGCGTCGATCACTTTATCTATCAGCAGATCCAGACGCAACTCCGACCAGATGGTCTTCTTCTGATGGGCAAAGTCCAGGATGTCGGATATCAGGGTATCCACCCTGAAGGCCTCATGAACTATGATGTCCACGTATTTGCGGTTTTTGTCCGCTTCCCCCACCCGGGACTGCAGCAGCTGGGAGAACCCGGCGATGGAGTTAAGCGGGTTCCTTATCTCGTGGGCCATCACCGCCGCCATCTCACCCAGGACGGCCAGTTTCTCGGAGTGCTTGACCCTCTCCTCCAGCGATTTGGTCTTGGTCAGGTCGCTGAAGATGGCAATGGCGCCGTTGGTTCTTGCTGTCTGGCTGTGCAGCAGCGAGGTGGAGATCCCTACGGCAACCTCCTTGTCGCTGAAGGAGGTCACTCCGATCTCGTTGCGGTGGACGTTTTCCCCGGTCTCCATGGTTCTGATCAACAGGTCGTTGATGGGCTTAAACCGGGGGTGTTCGTTCAGCTTTTTCCCGATCACGGCATGTGAAACTATGTGAAAGATATCGCTGGCCCCCTTGTTGAAGGTGGTGACGACTCCGCCCACATCCACCACTATCACTCCGCTGTTGACGCTGGCCATAATGTTGTCGTTGTATTCCTTGTAATATTTCAGGCTCTCGTTGGATTTTAATATCTCATCGGTGGCCAGCTCGATCTCCCTTTTTAACCGTTGATTGACCCTCTCCTCCTCCTCCTTTTTCTTGCGCTCCACCGCCGCCTGGCTGGCCCAATAACTGCTGAACAGGGCCACCAGAAAGAAGAACGGCAGGCGGATCCAGAACGACGGGGTGGAGAACACCTCCGGCCCGGAGTTGTGGTACACCAACCAGCCGTAAAAGACTGAGGCCACGAAAGCCACCGGAATGGTGCTCTTTACGTTCTGTCCCACGCTGGACATGAAGATGCTTAAGAAATAGATCAGGTAGAAATCGGTGTTGATGCCCTCGGCAAAATAGACCGAGGCCGAGACGAAGCATATATCGGAGAGGAATATCACGTAATTGAGCCACTGCTTCTCGAACAGCCGGGCCGGAACAAAGGTCAGGATCATGTTTGACACGAAGAAGAATATGGCCAGCAGGTAATTCTTGCTGCCGAAATTCAAGCCTCCCTCGCTGAACCCGGCCAGCAGGATCACCAGCAGGACTATCAGCCAGCGCATTATCAGGATGGTGGTCTTGTGATCCATGTACTGGACCCGTTTCTTGATCTTGGCCGGTTTTATCCGGCTTAATGCATTTTTGAAAATGTTTTTCATTTCAGCCTGCTCAAAATATTTTCATTGGTTTTGCTCACACAGAGCCACAGAGAACACAGCGCGGTCTTATTTATGGACTCTTCGTCATTCCACACCATAGGCGCATTTCGACTATATTGTCATTCCCGCGCAAGCGGGAATCCAGGCTATTGTACTCAACCGGCTTGACCGGGAATCCAGGTTTCTTTACCTCACACCAAGGCACAAAGACACAAAGGGTTTTATTTAACGTTATTGTCATTCTGAGACCCACACCCTGCCTGCCAAACCGAAGAATCTCTATCACCCGGCGCAGATCCTTCGTCAATCAGAATGAATACCATCCTCAGGATGACGATCTTCTACATTCAATATTCTGGATTCTATGCGCACACATTCAACCTGCCGGGCAAGCAGGTCTTCTCAGTGTGACAAGATTTGTATGCCCTCAGCTACTGACTCCTGTCTCCTGTATACTGAATACGCAAATCGCCTTTTATTCTTTAAACTTTTAACTTTGAGCCTTAAACTTTATGGTCACCCTGGTCCCGCCCTTCCCGGTTATCTTGATGCTGGCGTCTAACTGTCCCACCAAAGAATCCACCAATTGAAGCCCCAGGGTAGGCGAGTTTTTCAGGTCCAGGTCGGCGCTTATCCCCGGCCCGTCGTCGCTGACCTCCAATGTATAAATATCGGATTTATCTTTAACTAAAGATATCCCTATCCTGCCTTTCCCCTTACCGCTCTTAAAAGCGTACTTGAAGCTGTTCGAAGCAAGTTCGTTGATGATCAGCCCGCAGGGAATGGCGATATCTATGGGGAGTTTTTCTTTTAGAATATCGGTGGTCAGTTCGACCTGGTCCTGGGTGGATCCATAGGTTGAATAAAGATCGTTCATCAACCCGCCGACGTAATCAGAAAAATCTATGCCGGCCAGATCCTTGGATTTATACAGTTTCTCGTGAACCAGTGCCATGGAGCGTACCCGGTTCTGGCTTTCCATGAACATCTTCTTATAACGCGGGTCATCCACGTAACCGGTCTGCAGGTTCAGTAGGCTGACGATGATCTGCAGATTATTCTTCACCCGGTGATGGATCTCCTTGAGCAGCACCTCTTTTTCCTTCAGAGATTCTCGGATCTGCATCTCGAACTGTTTGATCCTGGTAATATCGCGCCCCACCGATTGGAATTCCATAAGGTTTCCCGATTTATCAAGGATCGGCACCTCACTCCATGCCGTCCATCGCAGTGTGCCGTCCGCCGCCGTTGTCTGATGCTCGTATTCATTGATCCTGGGATTCTGGGCCAGCTCCTGATAATCTATTTTGACCTTATCTCGTTCTTCCACCGGCAGAAGAAATATCCAGGACTTTCCCAGCAACTCCTCCTGCCCCTTGCCTATGAAGTCGCAGTAATTCTGGTTGACGAAGGTCAGGGTGGTGTCAGGCAGCCAGCGGGTGATCAGGTCCCGCTGAGATTCTATCAGAGTCCGATAGCGATCCTGGCTGTGCCTGAGGGTTTCTTCAGTCTGCTTCTGGTCCTCCAGCACGCTGAGCAGCGCCATGCGGGAGCGCTCGCTGGTTTGCAGGGCATCATCTATCTGGCTTCGGGCAGTTTCCAACTCCAAGTTTTTGGCAGTCAATAAATCCCTGCCTTGTTTCAATTGCTTACGTTCACTGGCCTCCTGCAGCGCCCGTTCAATTGCCGAACCCAGCTTGGGCATACGATCTTTTATGATGTAATCGCTGGCGCCCCTCTTGATGGCCTCCACCGCCTGCTCCTCGCCGATGGAACCTGAGACGATGATGAATGGCGTGTCGGGGGAAAGTTTCTTGACAACCTCCAGCGCAGACAGACCGTCGAACGATGGCAGGCGCCAGTCAGAGAGGATGATATCCGGCCGATAGCGTTCCAACTGATCGACAAAACCTTCCTTGGTGTCCGTCCGAACGGCATTGAACAGCAGGCCGGCCCTCCGCAGTTCATGCTGCACCAGCTCGGCGTCGCTGGGCACATCTTCCAAAATTAGTATTTTTATCGGCTCGCTCATCTTCGTTTCTCCAGTTTTTAACCATCTGACTCGTATCACTGATAAATGTCATCCTGAGCAATGCACCGTGCCTGGCTGGATGAAGGATGGCCGCATTGTCGCCCGTTCGGCTTGTAAGGAATGCTTGCCATACTCAGGGTGATAATGTCCTGTCATCCTGAGATTGCATCACGCCCGACAGAATGAAAGATCATACCATTGTCGCCCGTTCGGTTTATCAGGCATGCTTGCCATCCTCAGGGTGACAACAACTGGTCACTGCGGCGGTTGGTTCAACAGCACCCAATACAACCCCAGTTCTCCCACCTTTTTCACGAATTCCTCAAACTCCACCGGCTTGCTGATATAACTGTTGACCCCCAGCTTGTAGCTCTCCACGATGTCCCGCTCCTCTTTGGAGGAAGTAAGCACCACCACCGGGATCAATCTGGTGCGTTCGTCGCCCTTGACCTTTTTAAGCACCTCCAGGCCGTCAACCTTGGGCAGCCTCAGATCCAACAGTATCACTTTGGGAGGGTTATTCACTTTATTATCCGAATATTGGCCCTGGGCGAACAGGTAGTCCAGGGCTTCGGCCCCGTCCTTAACCCATTTGACCAAATTGGCCAGATTGTTTTTCTTGAGCGCCCTCATGGTCAGTTCGGCGTCGGTCTGGTTGTCCTCGACCAGCAGAATTTCCACCTGTTTGGTTTCCATGTTGATTTCCTTTCTTTTTATCTGCGGAGCGCCATATGCGTTACACAGAAGGTTTACTTCATTATCCCTGTTGCTGTGCGGTATTGGGCAGGGCAAAAAATAGCGTAGCCCCCTCCCCCACCTTGCCCTCGGCCCAAACCCGCCCGCCGTGCTTAAGGATTATCCTTTGAACGATGGCCAGCCCCACCCCGGTGCCCTCGAATTCCACCTGGCTGTGCAGGCGCTGAAAGACCCCGAATAGTTTTGACACATACTGCATGTCGAAACCCACCCCGTTATCCTTCACCGAGTAGATGTTTTCGCTGCCCTGTGTCGTCCCCGCGATCTCCACCAGCGCTTCTTCCCGGGGCCGGGTGAATTTTACCGCATTGCCTACCAGGTTGGCCAGCACTTGCCGCAGCATGGCCGGATCGCCTTTTGAAGAGGGAAGAGAGCCTGTCTTGAAAATTATATTCCGGCCTTCATTCTGGACTTTGAACTCTTTAGATACCGTTTCGGCCAAGGATCTCATGTCAATTTCAATCCCGGCCAGCTCCTGACGGCCCACCTTGGAGAATAAAAGAAGGTCTTCAATCAGTTGGCCCATCTTCCGGGTGTTGGTGCGTATCACCCCCAGCAGCCTCTTGCCCTCTTCGTCGAATATTTCCTTATAATCTTCGGTTATGATCTTGGTGAACCCGTCAATGGCCCGCAACGGCACCCGCAGGTCGTGGGACACCGAATAGGCAAAGGATTCCAGCTCATTGTTGCTGGCCTCCAGCTGGATGGTGCGCTGCTGTACCCGTAATTCCAGTTCCTCGTTTAGCTGCTTGAGCTGGTCTTCAGCCCGCTTGTTTTCCGTGAGATCCCGGGTAATCTTGGCAAAACCTTGCAGTGAGCCATCCGGGGCATAAAGTGCCGTAATAATTGCATCAGCCCAGAAACGCGAGCCATCCTTTCGTACCCGCCAACCTTCGTCCTCAACACGTCCCTGCGTCGTGGCAGCGTCTATCAGGCGTTGCGATGTATTGTTCTGCTGATCCTCCGGAGTAAAGAATTTCGAGAAGGATTGACCGATGATCTCTTCGGACCGGTAGCCTTTCATCCGCTCAGCTCCCTCATTCCAGCTAACCACAGTGCCCCCCGTGTCCAACATATATAGCCCGTAGTCTTTCACGCCGTCTATCAGCAGATGCAATCGGGACTCGCTATCCTTTAGCTCAGCCTGGCTTCTCACCAGCTCTTCATTCTGGCGCTGCAGCTCCTCCTCATTAGCTTTTAGCTCCTCCTCCGAGGCGATCAGCTCTTCGTTGGCAGCCGATAATTCCTGATTGGCGGCCTCCATCTCTTCATTCTTCTCCTTCAGTTCCTCTTGCGCCCGCCGTTCCCCGGTGACGTCGATGTTCGACGAGTGATACCCGATCTGCTTCCCGCTTTCGTCCCGGATGACGATGGCCGCCCCCCGGGTGATGAAGGTAGAGCCATCGGTGCGTTTGGCCAGGAATTCCCCCTCCCATCGCCCGGTGGTGCTCAGGGACTCCATTACCGGCTCGGCATCCTTTACATTTGAGAAGAAGCTGGCCACCGATTTCCCCATGGCCTCTTCCTCAGTCCGGTAACCCCACAGGCGCAGGAATGCGGCGTTGACATGGTTGATGTTCCCCTGGTTGTCGGCCATGCTGTTGGCCGCGGCTGAGGTCTCGAACACGATGTTTTTCAGCCATAGTTCATCCACCAACTCCTTGCGTTCGGTTGTTTTCTGCGTTGATGCCACCTGCGCTGCCGTCTGCTTCGGGGCTTTCTTTTTTTTCAACATAGTTCGTTCGCCTCTTTTCTTTTTGCTAGGTTGCAAGTATCCCGCATCTATAATGCTCCATGGTTTCCCTGGTGAATGTCCATTGGAACGTTTTCATGTCGCGTCTACGACGCTGAGACCTGCCTGCCCGGCTCTGGGGTTACAACCGTTTCGCATCTACGATGCTGCAAAGGTCCGTAGGACCGCCCGTCGGTAGCGCCATCGGCGCGCCATGTTTGTAGGCTCGTAGAGCCGCCACGGTTGTAGCCCCGTAGGGGCGGCATGGCGTATCATTTCCCGTACTTTTTGGGCTGGCCCAATTTTTCCAGCAATTCGTTTATTTCCTTTTTCAACTCCATCACCCGGTCCTCCCGGTCCAGCATGGTGTTCTGCCAGCGCTGTAGCTCGGCCAGCTGTCCCTTCATTTTTTCTTCCGCCCGATTACGCTCGGTGATGTCCCGAAATTCCACCGTCCTGACACTTTTCCCTTTATACGGTATGTTCCGGGCTTCCAGTCGGATCGGGTATGTTTCTCCGTTCTTGCGCAAACCCAAAGCTTCATAGGGCTTTTCATAGCCGGCCAGAATGTTCTCCATTACCAGATCCCGGGAATCCTTGTTGATAAGCAGCATTCCGTCCATCCCGATCAGTTCTTCCATGGAATACCCGGTGATTTCGGAGAGCCCCTGGTTGCATTCCAGTATCTTCCCTTTGTCGTGGATCGCTATTCCGCCGAAAGAGGCGTTATGCAGGGCCCTGAATCGCTCTTCGCTTTCGCGCAGTTCCTGCTCGGTTTGCTTTTCGTCCTCCAGCACGCTCAACAGCGCCAGCCGGGAGCGTTCGCTGGTCCGCAGGGCTTCTTCTGTCTGATTTCTGGCTGAGATCAATTCCAGGTTACTGGCTTTCAGATCTTCACTGGCCTGCTTGCGGTCAGTGATGTCCATTATATTTCCGGACACCCGTACAATTTTTTCCCCACGGCGCTCGGCCCGTCCAATTGTGCGAACCCACTTTTTAACGCCTTGGGCGGTGATAAGCCTCAGGTCCAGATCATAGGATTCGCCCTGCTCCACCGCCCGGCGGAATGCGTCGGTGACCCGGGCCCGGTCCTCGGGGGCGTAAAATTGTATGTTCTGTTCTGGTTGGGCGGGGTCGTAATTTTTTGGCACCCCGTAAATGCGATAAACCTCGTCGGTCCAGGTGACGCGCCGGGTTGCCGCATCGTATTCCCAGCCGCCCAATTTAGTTATACTCTGGGCCTCGTTCAACAGTAGCAGGGTTCTCTGCAATTTCTGGGTTCGTCCGCGAACCTGGTGCCGCAGGGTTAAAATCCAAGCCGCCACCGCGATGGCCAGCGCCGCCAAACCGAACGCCAGTAACGGCAGATATTTCAGGAATTTATCCAGCCAGGGTTTGCGGGGAAGATATTCCTTGAACCATTTGTCGTAAATTTCGTCAAAGCGGCCGGTCTCTTTAAGGATCGCCAGCCCCAGGTTGAGATCGGCCAGCAGTTGGGGTCGGCCTTTGGCCGTCACAAAGCAGTAATCCCTAGGCCACAGCGGCTGGCTGGTTGCAGTCAGGTTGCTCAAGCCGCTTCTATTAATCGTGTATCGCCCAACCACGCTGCCCACCACGGCGCAATCGTGCCGGCCCGAGGCCAGTCGGCGCAGAGCCTCCGGGTCGCTACCCACCAGTATCAGCTTGGCGGCCGGGACATCCTCCCGCAACAGGTCATATATTGAACCACCCTCCTGGCAGAGAACCTCCCGTCCGGCCAGATCATCTAGTGACTTAATCTCTTTTTCACCCTGCCGTACGAAGATCTCGTCGTGAACCACCCAGAAAGGTTCTGCAAAATCCACCCTTTTGGCCCGTTGTTCGGTAAAAAACATGTCCGCCACATCCACGGTGCCGTGAATCTCCAGATCTTCGCGGATCCGGGCCCAGGGGCCCAAGCGGACCGTGACCTCGTAGCCCATCGCCTGGCCGATGGCGCGGATCAGGTCGACATTGAATCCCTGCGGCTGGCCGTTTTTATCCAGCCATTCGTAAGGCGGGTAATCTTGGTCGCTACCGAAGACCAATATTGGCCTTGCCGGAACGGCGGTCTTGGCGGGCAAATCGTTGGTCACTGCGCCGGCGAGGTTAATGGAGAAAAGAAGCGCTGCAACTGCCAGCAGTATAACGGAGACCTTTTGATTATTTTGCTGATTACTCATTTGGTTCCTCCTTGGTTCGGGACAACCATTCCGCATCTATGATGCTACTTGTAGGGGTGTTATGTGGGCCCGTTGACCTTTCCATGCCGCGTCTACGACGCTGGGCATGTATGCCGGGTCTTTGGGGGTTACAACCGTGTCGCATCTACGATGCTCCATTTGCCTGTAGGCTCGTAGAGCCGGTATGTCGGTAGCGCCATCGGCGCGAAATGTTTGTAGGCTCGTAGAGCCGATATGTCGGTAGCACCATCGGCGCGTAACGTATGTAGCCCCGTAGGGGCGGCATGGCGAATCCCAACATTATTCCGGTTCCTTCAAAATATACCTTTGGTCGTAATCTATCCCGTATTCAGCCAGCAAGGCCAAATATTCTTCCATGAATGTCTTTTTGCGGTGATGCTCCTGCTGCCGATCTACATAACCGATCACCGTGTCCAATTGCGAGCGTGCATAGGAGAATGCCCCAAAACCCTTCTGCCATTCAAAACGGCCGGGCGCCAGCCGTTGCTGGTTGATAAACCCCGAGGAGCCGGATTTAACCTTGCCGATCAGTTCGGAAAGCGATATCTCGGGCTGCAGGCCGATCAGCAGATGAAAATGATCGGGCATATTATTGATGGCAATGAGTTTCGATCCCAGGTTGGTGACCACCCCGGTCATGTATTTCCGGATCTCCTCGCTGTGGGCTGGCAGGATCAGGTTCAGCCTGTGGCGGACGGCGAAGACGGTGTGGATGTATATCTGGGTGTAGGTGTTGGCCATGTATCTTTCCTTCTTGTGGTTTCTTCCATTCCGCACCTACGGCGCTAGGTGTGCATGTCGGATCTTTGGGGTTACAACCATGTCGCATCTATGATGCTACCTGTAGGGGTGTTATGTGGACACGTTGGTCTTTCCATTCCGCGTCTACGACGCTGGGCGTGCATGCCGGGTCTTTGGGGTTACAACCATGTCGCATCTACGATGCTACCCGTTGATCTTTCCGTTTCGCGTCTACGACGCTAGGACGTGTATGCCGGATCTTTGGGGTTACAATCATGGCGCATCTATGATGCTACCAGTTGGTCTTTCCATTCCGCGTCTACGACGCTGGGATGTGTATGCCGGATCTTTGGGGTTACAATCATGGCGCATCTATGATGCTAACCGTTGGTGTTTTCCATTTCGCGTCTACGACGCTGGGCGTGTATGCCGGGTCTTTGGGGGTTACAACCATGTCGCATCTATGATGCTCCATGCAACTCCGTAGCTCCGTAGGAGCGCAATGTATGTAGGCTCGTAAAGCCGTCATGTCGGTAGCCCCGTAGGGGCGGCATGACGTATCATTCCCCGTATTTTTTGGGCTGACCCAGCTTGGCCAACAATTCGTTGATCTCTTTCTTCAACTCCATCACCCGGTCCTCCCGGTCCAGCATGGTGTTCTGCCAGCGCTGCAGCTCGGACAGTTGTTCCTGCAATTTAGCCTGGGCCTTCTTTCTCTCGGTGATATCGCTTATAATGTGGACCGCACTGGTGATCGCCCCGCTTGGACCGATGATCGGATCCACCAGCACGTCAAATATCCGGTCGCCAATGGAAAGCTCCATGGTCTCCCGCTTCTTGCTTTGCATCATCCTGGCAAAGGGGCAGTTCTCATCAGGTCGGCCGTCGCTATGGATCAGTTCATAGCATTTGCGCCCGATGATGTCGGCGTACGACAGGCCCAGATAATCGGCAAAGGCCTTGTTTGCCTGTAGGATGTTCTGCTCGGCATCGAGCAAAGACACCCCGTCCATGATGGCGTCAAAGGTGATGGCCCACTTGACGGCCGACTGTTTTATCTCCTCCTCCGAGGCCGTTAACTGCTGGTTGGCCGCCTCCAACTCGCAATAATTCTTCTCCAATTCTTCATTGGTATGCCGCAATTCCTCTTCGCCAACCTGCAGCTCCTCGTTGGCCGCCTTCAGTTCTTGGTTGCGTTCTTTAATAGCCAATTCGTACTGCTTGCGTTCGGTAATGTCCCGGACTATGGCCTGCATGTATCTTTTGCCCTCTATCTCCATGGGCCGGGCGCTGATCTCCACCGGAAAGGTGGAGCCGTCCTTGCGCCGTTGCACCGTTTCGAAGATCATCCCGCCTTTCTTTTGCATCTCCTCCATCTGCCGTTTGAACAGCGGCTTGCTTTCTTCGCTTCGGAATATTTCCGCGCTCTTCCCAATCAGTTCCTCCCGGCTGTAGCCGTAGGCCTCCACCGCCCGGTCGTTGACCTCCACCAGCTGGTATTTGTCGTTGGAAAGCAGGATGATATCGTTGGCGTACTTGGCCAGGTAGTCGTAATGCTTGATCAGGGCCTGGCGCTCAAGCTCCTGTTTATACTGTTTTTTGTAAAAGCCCCTGCGGTCGGACTGCCATAGGAAACCCAAAGCCAAAAAGGTTGCCGCCAGCAATGCAACGACAGCGATGGCAATATTCCTCTTCTGTCTATAAAGCGGGGTATATATCTCTTCCTTGTTTATTTTGACCACCATATACCAAGACGAGCCCTTGATCTGTCTGATCGAAGCCAGCACCGGAACCTTCCTGTAATCCAGGCCTTCCACCAGGCCCTCCTGGCCCAGGACCGCCATGGTTGCCGGAAGAAGCGTGTCCGATAGCGGCAGGCGGAAGGTTAAGGCCGCATTTTTCTGGTGGCGCAAGTCGTTCAGGAAAAGAACCTCATCGCCGTCCCGGCGGACCAGCACTGTTTCCCCGGTCCGGCTGGGTCTCGGCCAGCTTTGGACGAAAGGGTACAGGAATTTACTGGGATCTATCCTCAGGATGACCGTAGCCGCCAGGCCGTTCTGGTCGAACAGCGGCGCCACCACGTCCAAATTAACCTCCTGGCAATTATCGCAGTAATAAAAATCGCTGAACAATATCTCCCTTTTCCGGACCGCCTCTTTGACTATGGACAACGTTGACGGGCTGATGTTCTCGTTGGTTTTCTGATTCATGAAAAATCTGATCTTTCCGGCGGGGTCCACTAAGATCACATCCTTGTAAGTATCGTATATCCGGAACGCGTCCAGACGGGTGTATATATAATTGTACAGGGTTTTATCGGTTGGATCCTTAAGCCAGCGCCGCACCGAGAAGATGAGTATTTCACTGGAGGTTAATACAAATGCATCGCCGAAACGTTCTTTGCGCCAGTCGTATATCTGGTTGACTTTGTATTCGGATATGGTCTGCAGTTCGTTCTTTATGTATTCGACCGTTTGGGCGTTCTGTTGTTTGTAATAAAGATATCCCCCGGCCAGTATGGCCGCCAGCAGCAGCCCGAACACCGCCAGCAGTTTAAAGGGGATCTTCTCCATGACCTGACGTTTGTTCATCTTGGTTCCTCCTGTTTTTTAACCACTAAGACACAAAGGCACAAATGGTTTTCTTTCTGGGTGTCATTCCCGCGCAGGCGGGAATCCAGGGACTTACGAGGACACGGATTTTCAAGACTCTATCATTGCTTTCGTCATTGCGAGGAGACATTGGATGCTTACAAGAGCCTGCACTGAGGACGGCACCTTATGCTGCTTTCGAAGTGAAGCAATCCCGGCTTTTTAACCACTGAGACACTGAGACACAAAGGGGGTTTTTTTAAATATTTTAGCGTCATTTTGTGTGTTTGGTGGGGTAAGACCATCGTGTCATTCCCGCGCAGGCGGGAATCCAGGCTTCTTTACTCACACAAAGGGGTTTTTATTCTAGGATTGTCGTGCCTGCCTGGCCTCGATGCTTCGATATACTCAGCACAGGTACTGCCGTTTGTCGAGTAGCATTTATGCATATCGAGACAACGGCTACTCGGCCAACGGCAAGCCGAACGGGTGACGATCTATTATCTTCACACATTCAATCTGCGAGGCAACGATGTCTTCTCAGTGTGACAGACCTTTTATTCTTTGAACTCTGTCACCCTGAGACCTCTTTCTGCCCAACAGGTTGAACGGGTGACACACTTTCTGTATTCACCCATTCGGCTTGCCCCACTGTCTGCCATCCTCAGGGTGACACACTGCAAACTGTAAACTTAATTAGCCATCGCCTGGTTTATCTTCTGGGTCAGCTCCGCCAGCCGGTAGGGCTTCTGCAGAAAGCCCTTGACCCCGCTGTTCATGAGATCCTGGGCCTCCTCCTCTATGCTGTAGCCCGAGGAAAGCAGCACTTTGACGCCGGGATTTATCTCCTTCATTTTAATAAATGCTTCGTGCCCGTTCATCTTGGGCATGATCATGTCCAGGATCACCAGGTCTATTTCCTGGAAATGTTCCCGGTAATACTCCACCGCCTCCTGGCCGTTGGACAGCGTTGTTACTTTATATCCCCGGTCGTCCAGCATCTGGCTGGTGATGTCCCGGATGGTCTCCTCGTCGTCCACCAGCAGGATGCGCCCGGTTCCCTTTTGAGCCGGCGCTTTTGCGGCCTCCTCTGTTTTTTCCGGACCGGGTTCCGCCAGCGGCAGGTAAATGTTAAAGGTGCTGCCGTGCCCTTCCTCGCTGTAAACCTCTATGGAGCCGTTGTGAGCCTTGACACAGCCGTAAACGCTGGCCAGCCCCAGGCCGGTGCCCTTGCCCTGTTCCTTGGTGGTGAAGAACGGCTCATATATGTGCGATTGGACATCCTTGGACATACCCTGCCCGGTGTCGCTGACCGATATCTTGATGTAACTGCCCACCGGGATCTTGTAGGAATGATTCTTGACATACGATTCGTCCAGCTCGGCCACTTGGGTGGTTACGGTCAGGTTGCCTCCTTTAGCCAT
The DNA here is from genome assembly GCA_018821925.1 of Candidatus Edwardsbacteria bacterium. Classification (NCBI taxonomy): domain Bacteria; phylum Candidatus Edwardsiibacteriota; species Candidatus Edwardsiibacteriota bacterium. The sequence goes on along the minus strand of JAHJLF010000067.1, from coordinate 2,506 downwards.
GGCATCCCGGGCATTAAGGCAAAGATTGAGCAGGGCATTCTCCAGCATGGCCGGATCGCCCAGCACGGTGCAGGGATTGGCGCTCAGCGACTGCCTGACATTGATATTCTTGTTCACGGTGTTGCCCAGAATGCCGGCCACCTCGGCGATGATGCGGTGAATGCTTACCGGAACCTGCTGGTAATTCCCCTTGCGGGCGAATGACAGCAACTGTTTGGTCAGGTTGGCGGCATGCTCCCCGGTGGTCAGTATCTTTTCGGCCAGCGCCGCCAGCGACGGTTGGTTGATCAATTTGATCTGCAGCATCTCGGCGTGGCCGATGATCCCGGCCAGCAGGTTGTTGAAGTCATGGGCTATGCCCCCGGCCAGCTGGCCGATGGCCTCCATCTTCTGGGCCTGCTGCAGCTGGCTGGCCATCTGTTTGGCCTGGGTGATGTCAGTCAGGGTGCCCATTATTCCGGTGGGATTTCCGTTGTCATCGGCTAACAGGCGGCTGGAGCTACGCACAAAGACGGTTGTGCCGTTCTTGTCTATCAGCCGATATTCCCAGGGTTCCTCGACCCCTTTAAGGTTCCTTTGGAACGACTGTTTAAGGCCCGGCAGGTCATCGGGGTGGATGAATTTAAAGAACGGCTGGCCGGTGATCTCGTCAACGGTAAATTGGGTCATTCTTTCGATGGCCGGGCTGATATACTGGATGATGCCCGAGGAGTCCGTCAGGAAGATCACGTCGTTGATCTGCTCCACCAGGGACCGGTATTTTTCCTCGCTCAGCTTAAGGGCTTCCTCGGCCAGCTTGCGATGGATGGCGAAAGCCACCTGCTCGGAGATAAAGGTCAGGATATCCCGCTCCCGCTCCCCGAACCTTATCCCCTGATCGTAGGACTGAATCACCAGCGTGCCGGTGTACCGGTCCGAAACCAACAGCGGCACCCCCAGCCAGTCCACGGACGGTTTGCCAATCAAACGGATCTGTCCGGAATCAATCAGTTTCTGGTACACTTCCGGCGTGGCCAGCAGGGGCTTTTTTGACCGGATGAGGTATTCGGTGATGCCGGTGCCCATCGGCCTGTTCTGGGGCACGAGGTCGTACTCATCCATGAAATAGGGAAAACTCAGGAGGTCATTCTCGCTATCGTATAGGGAGATATAGAAATTCTTAGTGTCCAACAACCGGCCGAGTATATTATGCAGGCTTCGGTACAATTCATCCAGATTGCCGGACAGGGCGGTCTCGTTGGCAATCTGGTACATGGCCTCCTGCAGCTGCCGGGACCTTTTCTTTTCGGTGATATCCCGGAAGATGCCCCGCACCCAAGTGGGCTTGCCGGGCGAATGGGAGCTGTTGCAGTTTCCCTCGACTATGATCGTCTTGCCATCTTTGGTGCGGAATATGGCTTCGACGGTGGCTTCTTTCCCGGACAATACCTGCCCGAAATTATACCGGCAGTGATCCAGACAGGACTGATCCAGTATGTCAAATATATTCAGGGAACCGATCTCATCCGGTCCGTAGCCCAGAGCGCTATGCCATCGCTGGTTCACGTATTTGAAACATCCCTGCTCGTCAAGCAGCATTATAATGTCGCTGGTGTTTTCGAACAGGTCCCGGTATCTCTCCTCGCGGTCAGCCAGCTTTTTCTCCATTTTGTTCCGGTACAGTGCCATCTGGATGGTCACGTTGAGATCCCGGTCGTTGAAGGGCTTGATGATGTAGCCGAAGGGCTCGGCAGTCTTGGCCCGTTCCACGGTGTCATCGTCGGCATAGGCGGTCAGGTAGATCAGCGGTATGCCCAGCTCGCTTTTTATGATATTGGCCACGTCAATCCCGTTCTGCTTTCCCTTGATCACGATATCCATCAGCACCAGGTCGGGCTTCAGCTCCCGGGCCTGGGCCAGGGCGGCTTCGCCGTTGTCGGCCTTGGCCGCCACCTGATAGCCCATATCATCCAATCTTTTGCAGATATCCCGGGCCACAATGGCCTCGTCCTCCACCACCAATATGCGATATTTAGACATACCGTTCTCCTTTAAGGATCTTTTCTAGATGTATATCATTGCTTTTGTCATTGCGAGATTGCATCGAAGGCCGGCAAATAGCCTGCACTGAGCCTGATATCTTGTGTGGCTACCGAAGTGAAGCAATCCAGGGTTCTCTTGCCACAGAGGCTCAGAGACACAGAGATTTATATGGCTTTTATGTCATTCCTGCGAAAGCAGGAATCCAGGGTTACATAACCACAAAGCACACAAAGAACACAAAGGGTTTTGCTTTCGTCATTCTGAGCCGGGCACCCTGCTTGCCAAGCCGAAGAATCTGGTTTGCCGCAGAGGCGCAGAGATTTTATATGGATTATATGTCATTCCTGCGCAGGCAGGAATCCAGGGAGCTTTCTGGATACCCGTTTCCACGGGTATGACATCCCACTGTCATTCCCGCGTAGGCGGGAATCCAGGCTTTTTTACTCACACGGAGGCACCCCCGCTTTTTCGGGGTTCACTCATT
>JAHJLF010000066.1 GCA_018821925.1 Candidatus Edwardsbacteria bacterium | reverse complement strand
AGATTTTTTTGTTTTAGTGGGTAAGACGTTATTGTCACCCTGAGACCTCTACCCGCCCGGCAGGCTGAACGGGCGACAATTGTCATCCTATAGCTGGCAATCCAGGTTACCCTTTTAACCACAAAATGCACAGAAAACACAAAGGATTTAACTTTAAACTCTTGCCCTGAGCCAAGTCGAAGGGTTCAGCTTTAAACTGACTTGTCATTGCGAGGAGGCTTAATAGCCCGGCGAGTGAAGCAATCCATGATTTTTGAACCGCTAAGCAAAGTACGCGAAGATTTTTTTGTTTTAGTGGGTAAGACGTTATTGTCACCCTGAGACCTCTACCCGCCCGGCAGGCTGAACGGGCGACAACCCTCCAGACTCACACATTCAACCTGCAAGGCAAGGACGCTTTCGCAGTGTGACAGTCCTTTATTCTTTCAACTTTAAACTCTCGTAACCCCTGCTATATGCAGGGGGTTTTTTATTTCGCTTGACTATTTATACATTCGTGATATAATCCAGGGGTTGCGAGGCAGCAATAAATAAACCCCAAAGAGGGAAGAAGGGCTGACCCCGGCACACGGATTTCACGGATTATAACGCTTGCCCGCTCGTGCCAAAGGCAGATCCGCCTATATGGATTTACCTGCGGTGGCGGACTATATGGACTACTTGCTAATGGTGGGGATTCTCACGGATGAATGGGTGGTTTGTTAGGGGTCATCGCGAGAGGGGTTTTATGGTGCTAACGAAGCGATCCTCCCCAGGCTCATAGACCGGTAGGCGGTGCGGGGATTGCTTCGTTTACAATAAGGCATTTGCCCCAGGCTATAAGGCGGATGGCTTAAAAGGCAAGGCGTTTGCCCGAAGGCGTTGGGCCGGCGCCCCAAAGGACAAGGCATTTACCTTTGCCGCCCAAAACAAACGGCGCATGTTAAGGTATATGATTTAAGGGGAGAAGTATTGATCCCCCCACGATACGTAAAAATATAGTTGGGGTATAATGAAAAAAGCGGACAGGTCGCTAAGCCGATAGTTATCTGAAAAACGGCTTAAAAAAGGAGTATAAATATGGGCAACAATATTCAGAAATATGAAGAACTATACAAGCTCACAAAAGATAGTCTTGATGATGAACTTGGGCGTTTTAAACGTTTAGAAGAAAAAGCATCTCGCTATTTTTCGGTTATGAGTATTATTTTAGTTGTCGCTGCCTTTATTGGTAAAATGTCATACGAAACAATTGTGCCATCCAAAACGGTTATTGACTTGTTTTGTTTTTTGTTATTATCTGCATTTATTTTTTTTATTCTTGTTGCTATTATTTATTTATTTTCAGTTTTTAGAATTCAAAGCACAGCTAAGCCACCTATGGGTGTTGAACTAATACAATTCATAAATAATAATAGATATATTGATATCATTTATTCATTATCTAAAAGAAATATTGAAGCCATAAAGCATAATACAGCCCTTTCAAATAGAAAAACGCGTTATCTATCTGTTGGTTATCGTTTTATTATGATTGCTTTTTATACATTTATATCACTTATGATTTTTACGACTATACGTTTTTGGAATGTACCAGACAAAGCAAAATCAAATATTGTTATTTGTTTTATAGAACCTATTAAACAAAAAACAGAAGGAGTTAAACCATGTTGTACCATCGTCAAGAACGCCCAGAAGGGCAAAACCCAGAAGAAATAACACCCGAAGAAATACCAAATGAAGAGGTAGTGGCACCTCCAATTCGTCTTGTAACTGAAGGCTACGATCCTACAAGAGCAACATTAAAAGATGAGCCTGAAGATAAAACGCCCAAGCCGTAAGAATTGCAGTCTTCATATAACAAACGCCTTTGCTACGGTGGCTTAATTACATTTAGTTATGGTGGCCGCTACTTAAACGGGCTATTTCGAGTTCTTGCAATAGCAAGCAGCATGCCATATACGGACAGGCGCAAACCCGCAAACGTTACAGGCAATAAATAAGGCAATTTAAACTTGATAGTCGTTTCTTCATGCAAATAAGAGAAAATATAAAAATGGCACGCAAAATCAACAAATGCCTCTATAGTGGCGGAAAGAAAATAAACATAAACAGAAAGAAGGTGTAATATGGAGAGCAAAATAAAGATCAAACTGGGTGGAATTGAAATTGAATATGAAGGCTCTGAAAGCTTCCTGAAAAAAGAATTGCCCGACCTGATTAAAATTGTCACAGAGCTATACAAATCATCTAAAACACCAGCGCCGCCCGATGGAGACGACGATTCAGGTGAGGGAGAAAAGGATGAGGGTTCTATTAAATTATCCACGAAGTCAATCGCCACAAAATTAAGCTGTGCTAGTGGCCCCGATCTCATCATAGCTGCCGCCGCACATCTTACTTTGGTTAAGAATACACCAGTCTTCGCGCGGAAAACGCTATTAACGGAAATGAAAACTGCAACTTCATTTTATAAATCTTCATATAGCGGCAACTTATCTAAGTCGTTAACAATGCTACTTAGAGAAGGTTTGAATGAACCTTCATCAGGTAACTATGCTTTGACAAATAAAAAGTTAAAAGAAATAAGGGGTAAACTTGCTTAAAAATACAGATTTACCTGATATGATCCATAGCCAATCATTAAGTCGAGAAAATTTATTGCTATTGCTTTTAGCTGTAGATGTTTCAACACCGAAATCAGTAAAAACTTTGATTGCGTTAGGTAAAACAGCTGGATGCACGGAAATCTACAAATGGAATGTATCAGAGATACTTAAGCGCACGAGGGGAATGGCAATACGTTTACCTGAAGGCTGGTCACTTACATCCAAGGGTCGCAACTTTATACGTTCTTCTGGAATTTTACATCACGGTAAGAGTGTTAAAGTTGTAAATAATGCACAACAACTTCGTGCCCATTTAACGAGAATTAAGAATACTGACACAAAAGCATTTTTAGACGAAACAATTAATGCATATGAAGGGGCTTTATATCGCTCATCAGTCGTTCTATCATGGACTGGTGCTATGTCACTTCTCTATGATCAGGTTATGTCAACATGTCTTTCAGCATTCAATATAGAGGCTAGCAAGCGCTACACTAAATGGAAAAATGCAAAAATTAAGGATGATTTAGCGAGGATGGGAGAAGCGGATTTTCTAGATATTATTGGAAGCCCCCCAATTAGTATTATTAGCAAGAACTTAAAGGAAGAATTGAAAAATAATTGCCTAAAGCTTCGTAATGCCTGTGGACACCCAAGTTCGCTTAAAATTGGAGAAAATAGGACATCAGCTCATTTGGAAGTGTTAATCTTAAACATATTTACTAAATTTGTTTAGAAATGCCTTGTAAACGGCAATGTGCATCCATGCACTTAATGAAATACGCGCCATTATATGTAAATAGCAAGCGAAGTAGCGAATAAGATGAAACCAGTATTTTCGGTTTGGATTATGCCAAATGGTCAAATAAACTTAATAGAAAATCCCGAATAGGTTTAGTCTGATTCAAATATTTAATTGGGTTGTTCCCAAACGCATTCTTTGTGTTTCGCCAGGCAATAGCGCATGCTTTCTGAAAATAACATGGCATAGCCGCCGTTCTAAAACCAAGGGCATGGTTTTAATTGCATATGGCTGGGTTGACTAAATCGGGAAGAAGTGAATATTCCGAACCCTCGGAAATTCGATATTCCCCCACACCAGACCGGGTTGACTTTAGCCTTTTTATGGGTTATCATAAATCAAGGCTTTGAGAGGCAAAGTCAGGCTTTATGCAATCGCAATAACTTTGAGGAGCGGATCTATGGGAAGACCAGTTAACAAATTATGGACCGATGAACAGGTTAATCTTTTTAAAAAATATGCCCGGCAGAAGCTTTCGTCCAAAGAGATAGCTGAAAAAATGGATAGATCCCCGGCGGCCATATCCGCCAAGGCCAGTTATATGGGGATATCCCTGGATTTCCGCAAGAAAAAACCCAAAAAGAAAAAATAGATATTTGCAGCCCCCTTATTTAGGGGGCTGTTCTTATTTTCCGCTTGTTTTTTATTTATGATTATGATATCTTCTTGCTAGATAGATATTAATTATTATGAGGTATCACCATGCCTAAGTTCTTAAAAATATCATTGATCATCCTGGCGGTAATTGCATTCATCTTAATCGCCGCCGGAATCACCTTAAAGCTGATGTTCCCGCCGGCCAAACTGCGGGCCTTGCTTATGCCCAAGATCGAGCAGGCGGTGGGCCGGCCGATCAAGGTGGAAAGTTTCTCGTTAAAGGTATGGACCGGGCTGGGCGTCCAGCTTAAGGGCATAGAGCTGGCCAACGCCAAGAATTTTGACAAAAAACCGATGGCCACCATTGAGGCCGTGACCCTCAAGGTCAATCTTCTGGCTCTTTTAAAACGGCAGCTGGCGGTCACCAGCCTGACTATCGACCGGCCCGCCATCCTGATAGAAAAAAGCATCAAAGGATCGTTCAATTTCGATGATCTGATAAAGGTTCTGCCGGCCGATCAGGCCGGCAAACAGCCGCCGCCGGGCTCCAGCCCGGTGTCCATAGCCGTGCAGTCGTTCAAGATCAACGACGGCAGTTTCATCTTCGAGGACAAACAGCTCAAGATGCGGGCCGAGGTTTTGGGCATTAATGAACAGCTCAAATTAGACGCCGATGCCAAGCTGGAGAATATCCACACCACCGGCTGGATCAAAGTGCAGGAGATCAGGATCTCCATGCCGGGCGTCAGCCTGAGCCGCATCTACGTCAACGTCGACCACGATATCAGCGTCAACCTGCCGGCCTCGGTGATTACCATCAACCACCTGACCGTGGCGCCCCAGGGCATCGCCCTGACCCTGGCCGGGACGGTGTCCGACTTCGACAGCCTGCCGGTGCTGGACCTGGCTCTGCAGACCACCGCCGTCGACATGAAGCAGATCTTCGCCGCCATCCCTCCGGAATTCAAGGCCCAGGCCAAGGATGTCCAGGCCACCGGCAAGATCGAGTTGGGTCTTAAGATCACCGGACAGATAGACCCCAAGGATCCCAAGTCCAAACCCAAGGTGGACGGCATGGTGGGCCTGCGCAATATCGGGGTCAAATACGCCATGCTGCCCAAGGCCATTTCCGACGTCAACGGGGACATCACATTTACCGAGAACGACCTGGACATCAAAAAGATCTCGGCCAAGCTGGGGACGGCCGGGTTTACCATGTCCTGCCTGGTCAAGAATTTCGAGGATCCGTATATCAAGGCCGCCTTCAAGGGCAATTTCGACCTGGGCGAGGTCAAGGAGTACGTTCCGCTGGAGGAAGGCATGACCCTGGCCGGGAAGATCAAGGCAGATTTTAAGGTGGACGGGAAAGTCAATAATATCAACACCTTCAACATGGACGGCCGGGTGGATATCGAAAAGATCTCTCTGGCCACCAAGGCCCTGATGAAGCCGGTGACCGATTTAAGCGGCACTATTCAACTGACCAAGAACCTGATCAATGTTCCGGACATCTCCTGCAAGATCGGACGCAGCTCGATGTCCCTTACCGCCCAGGTCAAGAATTTCCTTAGCCTGGCCCCGGAAATGCCGGCTGCCAAGCCCGGCCAGCCGGCCATCGCCCTGCCCAAGCAGGGCAAGGCGGTGATCACCTTTGCCCTGAACTCCCCGCTGTTGGACCTGGACGAGATGCTGCCGCCGCTGCCCAAGCCAGGCGAAGCTGCAGCCGCCAAGGGCCAGACCCAAGCGGCTCCGATGCCGGTTCTGCCGCCGCTGCCGAATTTCCTGATGGACGGCAAAGTCCGGATCGCCAAGATCAAATTCCTTAAAGTAGATTATGATAACCTGGCCGGGAACCTGACCATGAACGACCAGAAATTAAATCTGGACGGCCAGGTCGGGGTTTACAGCGGCAAAGTGCTGGGCAGCCTGTGGTCGGACCTGGGCGACCTGACTAAAATCGAATACAAGCTGAAAGCCCAGGCCAGTCAGCTGGAGGCCAACGACTTTTTAAGCGCCCTGACCCCGTTCAAGGATCGGATGTTCACCAAGCTGGATATTAACGGCGAGTTCTCGGGGCTGGCCCCGGATACCATTCTGATCAAGAAAACCTTAAAAGGCTCCGGCAGCGCCAAGACCGGCCAGGGGAAGATCGTCAACTGGGACCTGCTGGCCAAGGTCTTCGAATACACCAAACTGACCGGCGACAAGGACCTGACCTTTAAGAGCCTGTCCATGGGTTTCAGGATATTGAATGAGAGGCTGTACCTGGACGATCTGAAGATGGACAGCCGTTTCGGAGATGTCAATCTCACCGGCAGTTCGGGGTTTGACGGCACTTTGGATTACCGGGTGTCCATCAAGCTGACCAAGGACGAATCCGACAAGCTGCGGGCCAAATCGTCGGCCACCAACTTGTTTGCCGACAAGGACGGCCGGATGGTGCTGGACCTTCTGGTGAAGGGCCCGGCCCAGAAGCCGTCCATCGGCTGGGACACCCAGATGGCCCAGGCTAGGCTCAAGGGCAAGGCCCAGGAGGAACTGGACAAGGCCAAAGCCCAGGCCCAAGCCGAGGCTGACAAACTCAAACAACAGGCCCAGGCCGAAGCAGATAAGGCCAAGAAAGCCGCCGAGGATAAGGCCAAGAAGGAGGCCGAGGAACTAAAGAAGAAGGCCGCAGACAAGCTGAAAGGGATATTTGGCGGGGGATGAGTGAATTTATCAACGGAAAGCGACAAAACGCAGAAATATTAAATTGAGTAATGCAGTTATATTTGGATATCGAGACTGATTTTTATCAAAATATTACAGTCATCGGATTTTATTCAGAATCTACCGGTTTCCAGCAGATAGTGGGAAGGGATATAACCCGGGCCAGGCTGTCCCGGCGACTGCCGAAGCCGATCAACAGTACTGACGGAGAGTCAATAGGCATGGGCTTGAGGGAATTATACACCTTCAACGGGCATTGTTTTGATCTGCCGGTAATTAAAAAGAGATTGGGGCTGGATCTTAGGGAAAAATACGATTCAAAGGACCTGAGGTTCATCTGCAAAAAACACGGGCTGGCCGGGGGGCAGAAGATCATCGAAAAAATGCTGGGGATCAGGAGGGAACTGCCGGATATGGATGGCCGGGATGCTTTGTATCTGTGGCAGAATTATACGGAATATGGTGACGAGAAGTCGCTAAGCACGTTACTGGCATACAATAAAGAAGACGTGATGAATATGGTGAGAATAAAAGAAATTGTGGGAAAAATATCAAAGGATATTAAACCTTATTAAGTATTCGTAGTCTAATCTTGCATAGAGTCTTCATAACTCACAGAACGGCCCTAGCCGGGCAGCTTGTTTCCTCCAGGACAGGCCTACGGCGAAAGGCCGTTCTAAATATGGGCAGGCCCGGAAAAATAAATTTATGGCCTCTTGACAAAATAAGGTTTATTGCTTATAATAGAACTGACCAGTCAGTTCTATTATAATTTGGAGAGACAATGAGAACCCGCAACGATAAGAAAAAGGTATCTATCCTGAAGGCCGCCGGGAAGGTGTTTCCTAAAAAAGGCTTTCATAAGACCCTGATGGACGATGTGGCCCGCGAGGCCAAGATCGGCAAAGGCACCATCTATCGCTATTTTTCCAATAAGGAGGACCTGTTCTTTAGCATCCTGGAAAACGCCATGGATGAACTCTATGGTCGGATGATTGAGGCCAGAAAAAAAAGAAACTCTCCCGAAAATAAGGTGGCAAGCATGGTGGAGGCTCTGGCTGATTTCGTTATCGAAAACCGCACGTTGCTCAACCTGATGCACGAGATCGAGGGGAAGGAGATAATGAAGAGGGTCAAAAAGATAAAGGCTCACAATCAAAAGGTTATAAAAGTGCTGGCCGACGAGCTTAAAAATGGCGCCAAGGAAGGCAAATTCAAAAAGGGCGATTACAAGCTGTGGGCCGGCATGATGGCCCTGGCCAGCCGGGGAGCTTTTCACTCCAGTCCGGAAGTGCCTAAAGAGAAGATCATTAAGAACATAACCGATTTATTTTTCTACGGCATAGCTAAAAATTAGGAAACATTGTTTGTTTTAAAAACGTAGTTTTAACGACAATTTAATCAGAATATTTTGAAGGCCAAGATATGAAAAACTTGACCCTGTTAATGATACTTTCTTGGTTGCCGGCATCAATTATGTTCGCACAACCTGCCAATCAGTTATTGACGGTGGACCAATGCGTGGAGATGGCCCTGAAGCAGAGCCCGGATTTGGTGCGGGCCCAAAGCAATCTGACCATTGCCGGGGCCGGGCTACAGACCTCGGTGTCGGGCATCCTGCCGCATGTCAGCGCCTCCTCCAGCTACGGGCAGAGCGGGCCAGCCACCAGCTACAGCACCGATCCGCTGGGTGTCCCGGTAATAACCGAGGGGGGCAAGGATGAAAGCTACCGGACCTCGCTTTCCGCCAGCCAGAGCGTGATTAATCTTTCCCAGTGGGCGGATATTTTAGGCTCATACAAATCGCGGCAGGCGGCCAAATCGGGCTATCAGCAATCGGTGGCATCGCTGGTCTACAATGTCAAATCGGCATACTACAATCTGGTAAAACTGCAAAAGGCCATGGAGGTGGCCGAGGCCTCGGTCAAACAGAGCGAGGAGCAGTCCAAGCAGGCCAAGCTGATGCACCAGCTGGGCTCCAAAAGCCAGGCCGACATGCTGAAGATACAGGTGCGCCTCATGCAGAGCAAGATAGACCTGTTGAACGCCCAGAGCGCCCAGCTGTCCGGCCAGCAGACCCTGGCCAATATCCTGGGCCTGGCCGGAGAAGTGAGGGTTGGCTCGGAAGTGGCATTTCCGGACACCAACCAGCAGGCCTACATCATAGAATTCCTGGATGACAAGACCATCGAGAGCAATCCCGGCTATCTGTCGGCCCAAAAAAATTACCAGGCCAAAAAATCCTCCGCCTGGTCAGCCTACTTGAGCAAGCTTCCCTATCTGTCCTTTTCATACAACTACGGATATTCCGATAGTATGCAATTCACCAACAGCGATAGTTGGAACGCCCATGATTCATGGAGCGCCAGCCTGGCCCTTAACTGGAACATCTTCGACGGCACAGCATCTATGGCCAGGATCAGGCAGGCCAGGGCTCAGGCCAGATCAGCCGAGGCCGACATGATCTCGGCCCGGCAATCGGTCTATTCCGAACTAAAACAGGCAAAGTTGGGAATGAAAACAGCCAAAGAAGCCGTGTCCCTGGTGGGAGATCTGCTGCAACAGGCCCGGGAGGATTACCGTCTGACCAACGAAAAATACAAATTGGGCTCTGCTTCGGTGCTGGACCTGTTGACCAGCCAGCTTACCTATAACCAGGCCCAACAGCAGGCCACCAATGCGCTATGCGAATATTATCTGGCGGATGCCAGAACAGCCAAAGCCCTGGGCAAGTGGTGATTTCTTCTGCTTACGGAAATAGAAAAACGAAAATCAGAACATACAAATGGAGAAAGCCCGATGATCAACTTTAAAAGCAAGAAATTATGGATAATTACCGCCGCGGTTCTGTTGGTGGCAATATTGGTGGTATCCAATATCGTAAAGGGCACCAAAAAACTGACCATCCAGTCCGCCAAGGTCAAGAAGGGCGAGATAGTGTCCATCGTCTCGGCTCCCGGAAACGTCAAGGCCGAGACCGAGGTTCAGATATCGGCCTATGTGATGGGCAAGGTCAGCCGGCTTCCGGTGAAAGAGGGCGACCTGGTGAAGAAGGGGCAGATATTGGTGCAGATAGATCCCACCAGTTATGCCGCCCAGGTCAAGCAGTCCCGGGCCAGCCTGGATCTGGCCAAGGCCAACCTGGCCCAGACGGAGCTTATCTATAAACGTAAGCAGGAATTATTTGCTGCCGGGCTGATCTCCCAGGAGGAAAATGAAGCTACTACCACGCAATTCAACCTGGACCAAGCCAGGCTTACCCAGGCCGAAGCTTCGCTGGAGCAGGCCCAGGATACCTACAGCAAAACCACCATCACCTCACCGATCAACGGCACGGTGGTTCAACTGAACGTGGAGGTGGGGGAGGTGGTGGTCACCGGGACCATGAACAACGCCGGATCGGTGATCATGGTAGTGGCCGATATGTCCCAGATGGAGGTGGAGTCCCAGGTGGACGAGAGCGATGTCAAAGATATTAAGATAGGCCAGCCGGTCGAGATCGAGGTGGACGCCATTGTGGGCAAGACCTTCAAGGGCGAGGTCTCCGAGGTGGGGAACGCCGCCATTTCATCGGGAACTTCAAGTTCCAGCAATGCTTCAGTGAACTATACGGTAAAAGCAAGATTCACCGATAAGTCGGATTACCTGAAGTCCGGGATGTCGGCTAATGTGGATATAACCACCTCCAACAAAAAGGATATCCTGCTGATCCCTATCCAGTCGGTGGTGATGCGCAAGGTTGATTCCGAACGCAAGGCGGCCGAGCGCAAGAAAGGCAAAGGCGGGGCCCTGGCCGGGGAAAACACCAGTGACGGCAAACGGGTCAAGGAGAAGGAGCAGGAGGTGGTCTATGTGGTGGAGAAGGGCAAAGCGGTGATCATGCCGGTAGAGACCGGGGTCTCCGATCAGGATAACATCGAAGTGCTGGCCGGCCTCTCGGATGGCCAGGAGGTGATCAAGGGGCCGTTCAGCATACTGAGGAATTTAAAGCACAGCGATAAGGTAAAAGTGACCAAAGACCAGACGGCCGGTAAACAGGGCAACCGGGGAAGGTAGGTTTTAAGCATGATAAAAATGGAAAATCTTTCCAAGGTATATCAGATGGACGGCGTAAAAGTGGAGGCCTTGAAAGGGGTGACGCTGAGCATCGAGGCCGGGGAATACGTGTCCATCATGGGTCCTTCGGGCTCAGGCAAGTCTACTTTGATGAACCTGATAGGCTGTCTGGATACCCCCACCACCGGCAATTACCATTTGGACGGACTGCTGGTTTCCGAAATGGACGACGACCAGCTGGCAGCAGTGCGGAATAAGAAAATAGGCTTTGTTTTCCAAACCTTCAACCTGTTGCCCCGTTCCTCGGCTCTGCATAACGTGGAATTACCCATGCAATATGCCGGGGTTGATTCCGGCATCAGACGGGCCAAGGCCATCGCCTCGCTGGAATCGGTGGGGCTGGCCCACCGGATACAGCATAAACCCACCGAGATGTCGGGCGGCGAACGCCAGCGGGTGTCCGTTGCCCGGGCCCTGGTCAATGATCCCTCGATCCTGCTGGCCGACGAGCCCACCGGCAACTTGGACAGCAAGACCGGGGTCGAGATCATGGCCCTGTTCGATCGATTGCATCAAGAAGGCAAAACAGTGATCTTAGTGACCCACGATCAAAAGGTGGGCGAGCATGCCCACCGGGCGGTTCGGATATTGGACGGAGAGATCGTCTCCGACCAAATCATAAGGAAGGGATAAGGCCATGAATATTTGGGAATCGGTCAGACTGGCCTTTGACGCCATTTGGGCCCACAAACTCCGCTCCGGGCTGACCACTCTGGGGATACTGATCGGTGTCCTGACGGTGATAGGGATGCTGGCTTTGATCGACGGGTTCAATAAGATGATCGCCAAACAGCTCTCCTCCCTGGGCACCACCACCCTCTATGTCCAGAAACAGGGCCTGGTGATGAGCCACGACGACTGGCTGAAGACCAGGGGCCGCAAGAACCTGACCATCGAGGACGCCTACGCCATCAGGGACAACTGCCCCTCGGTGCTGCGGGTGGCCCCGATGCTGGACATCATGGCCAATATCAAATTCGGCAAGCAGGAGGTGATCGGCACCGAAGTCAACGGCACCACTCCGGAGTTCCAGTTCATCGCCGATTATGAGATCATCGACGGGCGGGCCATGTCCAATGTCGACATGGTGCACAGCCGGCCGGTGGCCATGCTGGGCTACACGGTGGTGGAGAAGCTTTTCGGCCAGCAGGACCCCCTGGGCAAGGAGATAAGCATCAACGGCAACCGGTTCGAGGTGATAGCCCTGCTGGGCAAAAAAGGATCATTCCTGGGCAACGATCAGGACAACATGCTGCTGATTCCGATATCCACCTACCAGAAGATGTTCTCCGGCCAGATCCGCAATAGGGGACGGGGCGGCTCGGTGACCATCGCGGTGCAGCCGCTGGACGTGGCTCACATCGAATCGGCCAAGGACGAGGTCACGGAGTTGCTGCGGCGCCGGCGCAAGGTGCCGCCCTCCAAGCCGGACGATTTCGGCATAGTCACCGCCGACCAGATAATGGGCATCTTCAAGAAGATTACCGCCGGTGTGTTCGGCCTGATGATAGGCGTCACCCTGTTGTCCCTGCTGGTGGGCGGCATCGGCATCATGAACATCATGCTGGTGTCGGTCAACGAGAGGATCAAGGAGATCGGCATCCGCAAGGCCATCGGGGCCCGCAAGAAGGACATCATGCAGCAGTTCATCATCGAAGCGGTGACCCTGTCCTTAGTGGGCGGCATCACTGGGATGATCCTGGGATTCATCCTGGCCTGGCTGGTTTCGATTGTCATCAAACTGCCGGCTTCGGTCAGCTGGTGGTCGGTGCTGCTGGGGTTCGGCTTCTCGGCCGCGGTGGGCATATTCTTCGGATGGTACCCGGCCCAGCGGGCGGCGGAGCTGGATCCGATAGAGGCCCTGAGATACGAGTAAAAATATCAAATAGATACGGGATGCCGGTTTTCGGCATCCTGTGTTTTTTTAACCGGAAAACATTATGCACTATTGGGAATCGATAAAACTGGCGTTTGAGGCCATCAGGTCCCACAAGCTACGCTCCGGCCTGACCACACTGGGGATACTGATCGGGGTCTTGGCGGTGATCGTGATGATGTCCATGATCGACGGGTTGAACCGGATGGTTACCAAGCAGCTGGATTCCATCGGCAGCACCACGCTTTACGTCCAGAAAAGCAGCTGGGGTCCGCAGGATGCGGCCGAACAGCTAAAAGTCCAAAAGCGGAAAAACCTTACCCTGGCCGATGCCTACGCCATCCGGGACAACTGCCCCTCGGTGCGCCGGGTAGCCCCCAATCTGCACATGATGACCAATGTAAAGTACCGCGGCCAGGAGGCTCGGGGTATTCACGTTAACGGCACCACTCCCGACGACCAGTATATCGGCGATTACGAGGTTGATTTGGGCCGCCCCATGAGTTATTTTGATGTCGATCATAAACGCCAGGTATGCCTGATCGGCCCCACCATAGCCGAGAAGCTGGCCCTGGGACAGGATCCCATAGGCAGGAAAATCATCATCGAGGGCAAGAGGTTTGAGGTGATCGCCCTGCTGAAAAAACAGGGCGTATTTTTGGGCAACGATAAGGACAGCTATGTGGTTATTCCCATCACCGCCTACATGAAATGCATCTCCGGCGAGATCCGGGAGCGCGGAGGCTTCGGCACCTCGGTTCAGGTGGTGGTCCAGCCGATAGATATCAAACATGTCGCATCGGCCCGGGATGAGATCACCGAGCTGCTGCGCCGCCGCCGCAAAGTGCCGCCCTCCAAGCCGGATGATTTCGGAATAAACTCCGCCGATCAGCTGATGGCGGTATATCGCAGCATCACCGCCGGCATCTTCGGGCTGATGATCGGGGTGACCTTTCTTTCGCTGTTGGTGGGCGGCATCGGCATCATGAACATCATGATGGTCTCGGTGTCCGAGCGCACCCGCGAAATAGGAATCCGCAAGGCTATCGGGGCCCGCAAGGGGGACATTCTGCGGCAGTTCCTGGTGGAAGCGGTGGCCTTGTCCTCGGTGGGCGGGGTGTGCGGGATGATCCTGGGTTTTTTGATAGCGGCCTTGGTATCGCTGGCCATCAAGCTTCCAGCAACCGTGACCTGGTGGTCGGTGCTGCTGGGGTTCGGCTTCTCGGCCGCGGTGGGCATATTCTTCGGATGGTATCCGGCCCGAAAGGCGGC
Source organism: Candidatus Edwardsbacteria bacterium (assembly GCA_018821925.1). Taxonomy (NCBI): domain Bacteria; phylum Candidatus Edwardsiibacteriota; species Candidatus Edwardsiibacteriota bacterium. The sequence continues at coordinate 9,073 of JAHJLF010000066.1, read as the reverse complement.
GGATCTGGACCCGATAGAGGCCCTGAGATATGAGTGACCGGATCGCCGGAGCTTGGCGGCTGACTTAACAAAACGGATGACCTTTAGCCACAAAACGCACAGAAACACAAACAGAAAACCAGGTTTTTGCCACAGAGACACGGAGGCACTGAAGGTTTAAACTTTTAGAATTTGGGCTTTAACATGGCGCACGTCATTGCGAGAAGTCACCTGCGAATTACTTATGAAGCAATCCATAAAGGCTTTTATGCCCGGCAAAAGAAAGATCTGTTAAATACCCCTGGCCTCATGCACGGTCCGGGGCTTTTCTTTTATAGTGATATTGGTTGACAAATTCTTTGGGCTGTGCTAATTTTAGCTGTGTTTAATTTTAAATTAAGTGGTGATTTATGCGTTATCTGATTCTCACCATCCTGCTATATCTTGCTATGCCTGTCTACGCCCAGCAAACAGCCGCTCACAAAGCTTTACCCGATACAACCAAGTTCAATTCGGTGTGCCGGGTGGATTCCAACAATGCCTGGGCTGTAGGCGATTCGGGAAAGATCTACCGCCAGACACCCTCCGGCTGGACACAGATTACGGTTGAAGGGATAAAAGATTTCAAGCTAAACAGCGTATTTGTTTTGAAAAAAAGACATGAGTATGTTTGGGCGGTGGGAACAGACCATAATACCGGCAGGAATATACTGCTGAAGACAAATTGCGGCAGTGCAGAAAAGCCCCGATGGAAACTAATTGCCGACGGGTCTTTTGCAGACAGGTTAGAATTTACCTCAGTCAAGTTCGATAATCCGTTTACCGGATACATATATGGCCTTAACGGGCTATTATTGCAGAGCCAAGACGGCGGGGAAACCTGGATGCGAGTACCAGGAGGGCGTAAGCCATGAATAAACTATTGTTAATCATATTGCTTTTATTAATAGCTTGTGGCTTAAGCCATGCACAAACCACTTATAACCTGGATGTGGTCTGGCATTGCCCCAAGCCGGATACCTTTCCCTGGGGAATGTGGGGCTATTCAGTGGCGGCAGGGGATTTTAATAATGACGGGTTTGTTGAAATTGTTACATATACAACAAAAGGGAATGTGTCGCAAGCGAGAAGCTGGAAAAAATATTATTATGAAAACAACCCTTTGGATACTATTCCGGAGATAATAATAAACGACTCCCTCAGAAGTGCAAGTCCACCGGCAATGTGTTCGGGTGATTTTAACGGAGACGGCATAACGGATCTGGCCATAACCGATCCTATTGGCTGGGACACCCTGGGCCGGGTTGATATATATTACGGCAATAGTTTATTTGATTTGATCCCCGACACGGCCATACATGGCCCGCCTTCCGCCTGGGGAAGTGAATTTGGCCTTACAATAGCCAGCGGGGATGTGAACGGCGACGGAATTGATGATTTGATTGTAGGCGCCTATTGGGGTGGCGGGGTTTACATTTATTACGGCGATACATTAGGCATACATACTGTTCATGATATCCGCTTGCGGAGCAAATACAGCGAGAATTTCGGGTTGGAAGTAGCCAGCGGCGGAGATATGAACGGGGATGGTTATGATGAAATAGCGGTGGGCGCGCCGTGGAATCCCGAAAGCGTAGGCGGCGGCAAGATATATATCTACAATGGCGGTAATCCCATGGATACATTGCCTGCCGCCTGGATGTTCGGCGAGAATAGTGGGGCACAGTTGGGGGGATGGAGGTTTGCTATAGTTCCTAATAACAATGGAACTTATGCCAATGGGTGGTGGGGTTCCCCTGATTCACCAAAACCAACGCCATCAACTGGAAAACAATATTGGCTTTATGGCGGGAACCCGATAGATAATGATTATGATTTATCCGCCGTGGGCAATTATTATAACAGTTGTATAGGATATTGCAGCGGATTTGCCGGAGACGCTGACAATAATGGTTATGGTGATTACATAGGCGGGACGCCATACGAGGGTAATTATCGGGGAGTGACCTACCTTTGGCTGGGCAGTAGTAATATTAAAAATTACTGTTATGGTTCAATAGCCGGGTTGGATTCCGGGTTGATTAATGGACGATCAATGAATTTGGGCGGTACTGTATTCCCGGTGGGGGATATTGATAAATGTGGTAGCGATGAGTTTGCAGTAGCCAATTATTTTGGTGATACTTTAAATGCCATCTGGATCTGTAAATATACCGGGCCTTCGGGGGTCGAACAGATACCGGATGATAGATTACAGATAACGGGGGTCAAGTTGGGGCAGAATTATCCCAATCCGTTCAAACAGTCAACAGTTATCAGTTATCAGGCAACAGGGGGCGGACCGGTCAAGCTTGCAGTTTATAACATTGCCGGGCAGTTGGTAAAAACATTAATAAATGATCCCTCTCCTAATGCTTTAGGGGAGGGTAGGGTGGGGGCCGTACCCAAGTCGGGGTCCGTAACCTGGGACGGCCGTGACAACAACGGTAAAGCAGTAACCAACGGGGTGTATATCTACCGCTTGGAATCCGGTGATTTCAAGGCAACTAAGAAGTTGGTGCTTATCAAGTAAATCAAGATTTTTCTGTTGAGGGACGGCAATTAGGCCGTCCCTTTTTTTGTTTGGCTAAAAGATGAAAATTCCTGGCATTTTTTTATTGACTTATGGCAAAAAAAGTTATAAACTGTTAAGCATTATGTATTTAATAGGATAACCGTACTATGGCGGAAAAAATTGCATCCCAGGAAATTGTAATATTCAACCTGGGCAAAGAAAAGTTTGCACTTTTCACCGATCAGGTGAAAAGCATCGAGGAAATGCAGGACATTGTTCCGGTGCCAATGGCGCCGGATTATCTCTCCGGGCTTATCAACCTGAGGGGCGAGATAACCACTATTATCGACCTGCGGAGAAGACTGCATCTGAAAAACAGCCAGATCGGTCCCGATGTGGTCATAATCATCGTGGATTATAACCAGGAGACGGCCGGGCTGATCGTGGACCGGGTGGATAGCGTGGAGACCATCAAGGCTGTGCCGAAGGATGTTCCCGACAATATCCGGAAAGCCGCCAATGGGCGGTTCTACGACAAGGTGATAGAGATTAACCGTGAAAAAATAATAATACTAAACTTGGATAAAATATTATCTTTGGAGGAGAGTAAATGAGTCGCAGGGTATTAGTGGTGGACGATGCCATCTTCATGAGGACCATGATCTCGGACATCCTGAAAAAGGGAGAGTTCGAGGTCTGTGGCGAGGGCGCCACCGGCGCCGAGGCGGTGGATCAGTACCAGAAGCTGAAGCCGGACTTGGTGATCATGGACATCATCATGCCCGATATGGGCGGCATCGAGGCGGTCAAAGCCATCATGCAGCTAGATCCCAATGCCCGGATCCTGATGTGCAGCGCCATGGGCCAGCAGGCTTTGGTGGTGGAAGCCATCCAGGCCGGGGCCAGGGATTTCGTGGTCAAACCCTTCCAGCCCTCGCGGGTTCTGGAAGCGGCCCAGCGGGCGCTGAAATAACCGCATTGAGCATCAGGATAACCTGATATCCCGGAGCTTCCGCCGTCAGCGGAGGACCCGGGGGATATAGGTATTCTATGGATACCGCAAAATACATAAACCTGTTCGTTTCGGAGACCAGAGAACACCTGGTCAGTCTGAACCAGGCGCTATTGGCCTTGGAGAAGAAGCCCGACGAGAGCTCCCAGCTGGATGAGATATTCCGGTCCATGCACACCATCAAGGGCATGGCGGCCTCCATCGGCCTGGATTTCATCGCCGATCTTACCCACAAGGGCGAGGACCTGCTGGATAAGATGCGCCGCCGCCAGACGGCGGCCGCCTCGGAGGAGATCGACCTGATCTTTTTGGTATTGGATTTTCTGGAAGAGGCGGTGGGATTGGTGGCGGCCGGGAAACAGCCGGACGAGAGCCTCAACCAGCGGTGCCGGGAACTGGTGGGCCAGATTGAGGGATTGACAGCCGTTACCCAGGAGACAGAGCCGGTCAAGGTGTCCTCCAACGGGGGCAGCGACTTTAAAAGGATCAACCCTCTTAAAACCGACAACTCCCATGTCTTTAAGATCCGGATATTGCTGGAACAGGATGTCTCCCTGAAATCGGCCAGGGCCTTTTTGATCCTGCATACCCTGGAGAGGATCGGCCGGGTGGCCTACACCGTGCCGGAGAGGCATGACCTGGAATCGGAAAAATTCGACCGCGGCTTTACCATCTTCCTGGTCACCGACCAAGAAGATCAGGAGGAGTTAAGGAACGATATCTCCTGCGCCGATGTCGAGGATATTCAGATCGAAGAGGTGCGCGAGGAGAGCGCCGAGGAAGCCCTGGAGAGAAAGACCATCGGCGCCTTTGTCCAGCTGGCCCAGGAGAAAGCCAAGGATGTCAAGGTCAGCGTGGCCCGGCTGGACAGCCTGATGAACCTGGTGGGCGAATTGGTGGTGTGGCGCGAGAGATTGAAACAGCTGGCCGTCCAGAACGGAGACCCGGCCATCCAGGACGGGGTTGACAAGATCGCCCAGATTGCCTCTGATCTCCAGCAGGAGGTGCTGACCGCCCGGTTGGTGCCGATGTCCGAGGTGCTGGACCGTTTCCCCCGGGTGGTGCGGGATGCCGCCAAGGGGCTGGGCAAGGAGATCGATTTCACCGTGGAGGGCCGGGAGCTGGAGATGGACCGCGCCATTCTGCAGATGCTTTCCGAGCCGGTAATCCATCTGCTGAGGAACGCGGTGGACCACGGCATAGAGCTGCCGCACCAGCGCAAGCAGGCCGGCAAGTCCCAGGTGGGCTCGATAACCCTGACCGCCCAGAAACAGAAGGACCAGGTCCTGATCAAGGTGGTCGACGATGGTAAGGGGTTCGACCTGGAACGGATCCGCCGCAAGGTGATAGACAACGGATATCTGACGGCCGGCCGGGCCGCGGAATTGACCGACCAGCAGCTGTATGAATACCTGCTGCTGCCGGGCTTCTCCACCGCCGACAAGGTCAGCGAGCTGTCGGGGCGCGGGGTGGGGCTGGATGTGGTCAAGCGCCGGATAGAGGAGATGGGCGGCAGCTTCGCCATGGAGAGCCGGCCCGGCCAGGGATCTGTTTTTAGCATCACCGTCCCTTTAAGCCTGGCCATCATCCGGACCCTGCTGATCTCGGCCGGTGACCAGACCTACGCGGTCCCCATCACCCAGGTCAAGGAGATCACCAATATCAAACAGAAGGCACTGAAAACACTGCATGGCAAGAGGCTGCTGCAGTTCCGGAACCGGGTGATCCCGGTGGTGCGGCTGGCCAGCGTCATCGGGCTTTCCCCGGAGACCGACATCGGCGAAGGGCCGGCCCTGATCGTGGATCGCCAGGGTTCGGAGCTGGCGTTGCTGTTCGACACCATGATCGGCCAGCAGGAGATCGTGGTCAAGCCGCTGTCCCGTTTTGTCAAAGGGATCAAGACCTTCAGCGGGGCCACCATCGGCCGGGAGGGCCACCCCATGCTGATCCTGGATCTCAACAACATAGCGATTTGATAAAAATCTAAATAAATACATCAGGCGATATAGAGAGGGTAGAAAAATGGAACTTAATGAACTTGGAGAGATACAGCTGGATGCCCTGAAAGAGGTAGCCAACATCGGGGCCTGTCATGCGGCCACCGCCCTGTCGGAGCTGACCAACGAGAAAGTGCTGGTGAACGTGCCGGTGATCAGGATCAATCCCATCGAGGAGATATTCAACCTGGCCGCCAAACCCAACGAGGTGGTGGCCGGGGTATTGATCTATTTCCTGGGCGACATGACCGGCCGGACCCTGCTGATGTTTCCCCAGGAGGCGGCCTGGCATCTGACCGACTGTCTGCTGAGAAAGCCGGTGGGCAGCACCACCGTGATCGGGGAGCTGGAGGAATCGGCTCTCAAGGAGGTTTCCAACGTCCTGACCTGCGCCTATATGAACGCCCTGGGCGACCTGCTGGGCCTGGTGATGGTCCCCTCAGTGCCCAGTATGACCGTGGACATGGCCTCGGCGGTGCTGGACGCGGTGTCGCTGGATTTCGGCAACGACAAGGATCTGGTGGTGTGCATCGAGACCGAATTCCGCTTTGTGGAGAAAAACGCCGTGCTGCACGGATATTTCCTGCTGCTGCCGGATCCCGACTCGCTGGGGGTGATACTTAAAGCCATCCATCTGGGGTAAACATAAATTCTCATGAGGATCCGGATTTTATAAAATGGAACACGCTGAAGAAAAAAACATCTCCCCGGTCAGCCCCGATGAGCAGAAGATACTGCGGGGCTTCCGAAGTCGGATAGACGCCGGTGACGCTTCGGCCCACAACAACCTGGGGGTGGTCTATTTCAACAAGGGCATGTATGCCGAGGCGGTGGAAGTGCTGCAGATGGCCCTGGAGATCGACCCCCAGAACGTGCTGGCCAGGAGCAATCTGGAGGTGGTCTACCGCAAGAGCGGCTATTATGGGGACGAGATACAGCAGGCCGAGGAGGCTTTGAAGAAAAGCCCCGACGCCAACGCCTACTTCCGGCTGGCCGAGGCCCTGCGCAATACCGGGCAATACAAGTCGGCCATCGCCAACTATCAGAAGGCGGTGGAGCTTAAGCCCGGCGACATGCTGGCCTACCTCTACCTGGGCCTGACCCTGAAACAGCAGGGGCAGTTCAACGAGGCGGTGGATATCTACCAGCAGGCCCTGAAGCTGGACGCCGGTTCATACGTCATCCATACCGCGTTGGGGGAGATCTATTACAATCTGGGCCTGCTGGACCAGTCCATAAACCAGCTGGAGTCTGCCATAAAGATCAACCCCGGCGGCTCGGAGGCCCATTTCCTGCTGGGCTTCACCTACGGCGAGAAGGGCCTGCTGGAGAAGGCCATCGAGGAATCCCGCCAGGCCATCGCTTTAAATCCCAATTATTCCAAGGCCCAGGTGAATCTGGGCATCGATTATTACAGCCAGGACCTGCTGACCGAGATCAAGCGTCATTCGGAGAACCAGGTGCAGGTGGCCCCGGACGGATTCATGACCCATTACAATCTGGGGGTGGGCTTCCGGCGCAAGGGGCTTTTCAAGCAGGCCCTCAAGGAGTTCGAGCTGGCCCTCTCCTTAGAGGGCGAAAATCGGATCGTCCACAAGGAGGTGGGCGAGATATACCTGTTCATGGGCCAGAACCAGAAAGCCATCGAGTCCTACAAAAAAGCCCTGGAGTTCGATCCCGACAATGCCAAGCTGTATAACGATACCGGCCTGGCCTATCACCGGATGGGAGCTTCGGCCGAAGCGGTCAAGTGGTACCAGCGGGCCCTGGATTCCGATTCCGGCTATGTGGTCAGCTTCAACAACCTGGGGATCGCCTATGTCTACCAGGAACAGCAGCAGCTGGCGGAGGAGACCTTCCAGAAAGCGGTGGCCAGGATGCCACAGTACGGCGATGCTCATTTCAACCTGGGGCTGCTGTATTCCAAGCAGGGCCGGGACGAGCAGGCCATGTCCGAATATCAGGAGGTGCTCAAGCTGAACCAGGATTCGGCCCTGGCCCACAACAACATCGGCCTGCTTTACCTTAAACAGAAATCGTATACCGAGGCCCTGGCCCAGTTCGAGCATTGCATCAAGCTGGATTCGGATTTTGCCGAGGCCTATTATAACCTGGGATTCGCCCTGGCGGCCCAGGAGAAATACCAGGAATCGCTGGCCGCCACCAAGCGGGCCATGGAGCTCAAATCATACTATACCGGCGGCTCGTTCAAGCTGGGCATCGACTTCTATGTGGACGATCCGGAGCTGCTGATCCTGGACGGATGGCAGGGGTCCGGCCAGGAGCAGGGCACCACCGTGGCCCAGGATATCTTCGGCGGGGTGCTGGAGGAGGCCTCTATCCGGGCCAAGGCCAGCAAATGGGACGAGGCGACTTTGGAGTCTGACATCGAAAGCCTGAAAAAATTCCGGGCCGAGGGCAAAAGCGGCGAGCTGAAGAAGAAGGCCAAAGCCATACTGGAGCAGCAGCCCCAGAACCAGCTGGCCCTGGAGAGCCTGGCCCGTCTGGCGCTGGACGAGGAGCAGGGGGCCGAGGCCATCGTCAGATACGGGGTGCTGGCCAAGTTGAACCCGGAGCAGAAGGATTTCAAGATCGGGCTGGCCAAGGCCCATCTGATGCAGGGCGACAGCGACAACGCCATTGCCATCCTGCGCGAGGAGATAGGCGCCAGGCCGGAGGACGTGGAGTTGTTGTCCGAACTGGGCCGGATATATCTGGAACGCTGCAACTACCAGGAGGCCAGGGCCTGCTACGAAAATGCTCTGAAGATCAACCCCTCCGACATCTCGCTTTTCCTGGGGCTGGGACAGATCTTCGCGGTGCAGAACGAGCCCGAGGAGGCCATCATGGCCTACCGCCAGGTGATAAAGCTGAACCCCAAACTGCCCCAGGGATATTACAAACTGGCCCAGCTGTATATCTCGCAGGACAAGCTGGAGCAGGCGGTGGAGGAGTTTAAGAAAGCGGTGACCAACAATCCGGCCCATTTGGAATCGCACCTGGCACTGGGCGCGGCCTACGTCAAGCTAGACATGCTGGACAAGGCCGCGGTGGAATATGCCCTATCGGTCAAGATCGTCCCCGATTCATTCGCCGCCAAGCTGGGGTTGGCCCAGCTGGCGGTCAAGGCCGGCAACCCAGACAAGGCCTACGATCTCTGTCGGGAGTTGATGAAGAGCCACGGCGACCAACCGGAGCTGTATATGCTGTGGGGCAGATTGCTGGCTCAGCGGGGTAAGACCCGGGATGCGGTGGAGGCCTGGCAGAAAGCCATCTCCTTTACAAAAGATGAGGCCCTGAAGGCCCTGGCCGGGAAGGCCATCGAAACTGCAATGCAATGGGAGCAGGTGGCCGGGGGAAGGTGATCCGGGAATTCAGAATTTAGAATTTGGAATATCGGAGTTTTGGTCATCGCGAGGAGGCCTCTGACTTGGCAAATAAGATCAGAAAGAAAATATAAAAAACCAAAACCAGGGAAAATATCTTCAAAGGAGCTTGTTTATACCAGCAGTCCATAAATATTTTATTTTT